>CAMFLJ010000017.1 GCA_945957335.1 uncultured Actinomycetes bacterium
CCGGTGATGCCCACCGTCGTCGCCCCGCCCCCGAGGGGGTGGGCGAGGCGACCGACCTCACGGGCGGGCGCACCGCCGCGCTCGACCAGCGACAGCAGCCGGGCGAGGGCGCCGCGGTCGCCCGCACGGGCGGCGGCGAACAGCGCGGCGGGGTCGTCGGAACGCCGGGGCACCGCGACAACCTACGGCAGCACCGGCGACCGGCCGGGCCTCCGACGATCGGGCCGGGGGCTCAGAGGGAGACGGGCGTCTCGCCGATCTCGGACTTGGCGGCGCCGGCGTCGACGACCTCGGTGACGCCCGGGACGCGGTCCTTGAGGATGCGCTCCAGGCCGGCCTTGAGGGTGACGGTGGAGGCCGGACACGACACGCAGGCGCCGATCAGCTCGACCGTGACCAGCCCGGTGGCCTCGTCGACGTCGTGGAGGACGACGTCGCCGTTGTCGGCCTGGATGGCCGGGCGGATGACCTCGATGACCTGCTCGACCTGCTCTCGCACGGTCGCCAGTGTAGGGAGCCGCTCCCCGTCCACCACATCCGGCCCGCGCCGGCGCCGATCCGGGCCGGTCGGCGCCCCGTGGGAGACTCGCCGCCATGGCGCCCGTGACGGTCGTGGTCAACCGTCACCGGGTGGCGCCCGACGAGGTCGGGCGGTGGCTGGAGCCCCGCTCCGACGTGGTGGTCGAGCAGCCCGGGAGCACCGGCCCCGACGGGGCGACCACCTTCGAGCTCGCCCACGGCCCGGTCACCACGTGGGAGCGCACCGTCACCACCTCGCCGGCGCCGGCACCGGCTGCGGATCCGACCTCGCCCTCGGCATCGGGCCCCGACACGGTCGAGCTCACCGAGGAGGTCAGGTTCCACCTGGCCGTGCCGGTGTGGGGACGGCTGTTCCGCTTCGCCCTGCGCCGCCACCTGCGCCGACCGCCCTCACCCGACGGCAAGGCCCCGTGGTGGGCGCCCCCGTCGGTGCTCGACGCCCGGGCGGCGACGGTCCTCAGCCTCCTCTGCGTCGTCGGCGCGGTGGCCGGTTACCTCGGAACCCTCATCACCCAGATGCTCACCTATGCCGCCGAGCAGTTCGGCGCCGGCACGGAGGCGCAGGGCACGTTGCTGGCGTCGGTGCGCGTCGGGGTGCTGCTGTCGCTCGTGGTGGTCGCGATGGCCGACCGCCGCGGCCGCCGCACGATCCTGATCGCGGCGGTGATCGGCGCCTGCCTGTTCACCGCGCTCGGTGCCCTCGCGCCGGGCATGTGGTGGCTGGGCGTGAGCCAGACCTTCGCCCGCTCGCTCTCCACCGTCGTCGCCCTGGTCGTGGCGATCATGGCGGTCGAGGAGATGCCCGCCGGCGGGCGTGCCTTCGCCGTGTCCGTGCTCACCATGACCGCCGGCCTCGGCGCCGGGCTGTGCGTCGTGAACCTCGTCTACGTCGACCTCGCCGCCGGCGCCTGGCGCATCGCCTTCCTCCTCCCGCTGCTCATGGTGTGGCCGTGCTGGCGGATCGGGAAGCGCCTGCCCGAGACCCATCGCTTCGAGGCCCGACGGCTGCTCCTGTCGACCGAGGGCATCGTCACCGACGTGCCCGACCTGCGCGACGCCGCCTACGAGCCCGTGGACGACGGCACCGTGGAGCGGGAGACCGGCTCCGCGCCGCCCGCGCACGACGGGATCCTGGCCGACGAGGCCCCCCGCCGCTTCGAGTGGCCCCGGTTCGTGCTCCTCGCATGCGGCGGGTTCCTGTGGTCGCTCTTCCTCGCGCCGGCCGCGCAGTTCCTCAACGAGTTCCTCCGCACCGAGCGCGGCTTCTCCGGTGCGCTCATCGCCGTGTTCGTCCTCGCCACCAACACGCCGGCCGGCATCGGCATCATCGTCGGCGGGCGCCTCGCCGACCGCCACGGCCGTCGCCTGATCGGTGCCGTCGGCATCATCGGCGGCGTCGGCTTCACGGTGGTCTCGTACCTCTCGTGGGGCTGGCCGCTCTGGATGGCATCGCTGGTGGCGTCGGTGATCGGCGCGCTCGCGGTGCCCGCCCTCGCCGTCTACGGGCCCGAGCTGTTCCCGACCGGCCAGCGAGGCGCGGCCAACGGCGGGCTCCAGGTGGTGAGCGTCGCCGGCTCGAGCCTGGGGCTGCTCCTCGCCGGTTGGATGGCCGACCGGCTGGGTGGCCTCGGCCACGCGATGGCGGTGCTGGCGGTCGGCCCCGCGATCCTCGCCGTGCTCGTCCTCACCCTGTTCCCGGAGACCGCGAACCGCGAGCTGGAGGACCTCAACCCGGCCGATCGGGCGGCCCCCGCGGGACCCGGGGAGAACCGCTCCCCCGCTGAGGAGCCCGAGGGCGAGGGCACTACCCTCACGTGACGATGCGCAAGTGGTTGCTGGCCCTCGTCACCGCCATGACCCTCCTCGCCGCGGCCTGCGGCGGGTCGAAGGGCGCGGTCACCAGCGAGACCCTCCCCGCCGAGAAGGCCACCCTTCCGCCGACCACGCCCACCACGCTGCCGTGCGGCGACGAGATCCTGCCCGTCGGCACGAGCCTCACCGCCACGGCCGCCAAGGAGGGCGACCTCGCCATCTACGACGCCCCCGACGCGGCCGCCGCGCCGTCCCGCACGCTGCCCAACCCGCGCCTGATCGCCAACGACCCCAACGCCAAGGTGCCGCTGCTCTTCCTCGTGAAGGACACCCCCGACACCGCGTGCGACTGGGTCGAGGTCTACCTGCCGGTGCGGCCCAACGGCAGCACCGGCTACGTCAAGCGCTCCGACGTCACCCTCGCCCAGAACCCGTACAGCATCGAGGTGAGCCTCAGCGGCTTCAACCTCAAGGTGCGCAAGGGCACCGAGGTGATCATGGACACCCAGGTGGCCATCGCCTCCGACAACACCCCCACGCCGGGCGGGCTCTACTACACGACCGAGTTGGTGAAGACGCCCAACCCGGGCGGCGTCTACGGCCCCTACGCCTACGGCCTCTCCGGCTTCTCCGAGGTGCTGCAGACCTTCAACGGCGGGCCCGGGCAGCTGGCCATCCACGGCACCAACCAGCCCGACAAGATCGGCACCAAGGTGAGCCACGGCTGCGTGCGGATGCGCAACGAGGACATCACCACCCTGGCCGGCATCCTGCCGCTGGGCGTGCCCGTCACCATCGACGCCTGACCCCCGCCGCCGGCCGCCGGGGTGGGGGGCCGGCTGCTCAGCCGAGGGTGGTGAGCCAGTCGGCGCCGGCCGCGGCGATGGCCTCGTCGGCGTTGCGCGGGTCGTGACCACCGGGCAGCCACACGAACGTGACCGGGCCGGGGATGGCCGCGGCGTGGGCCTCGAGCTCCTCGGGCGAGCCGAACGGGTCCTTCGAGCCGCTCACGAACAGGCACGGCAGGTCGAGCGCGCCGAAGTGCTCGATGCGGAGCTTCTCGGGCTTGCCCGGCGGGTGCAGCGGGTAGCTCAGGAGCACGAGGCCGGCGGCGGGCAGGCCCTCGGCCACCGCCATCGAGCACATGCGGCCGCCGAACGAGCGGCCGCCGAGCACCAGCGACGACGGGTCGACCCCGGCCGACGCCACCAGCGCCTGGGCCTCCTCGACCACCGCGGCCACGGCGACGGGCGCCCGGTCCGGCGCCTTCTTGCCGGCCTTGCGGTAGGGGAAGTCCATGCGGCCCACGGGCAGCGGCGAGAGCGCCTGCTCGAGGGCGACGAGGGTGTGGTGGTCTCGATCGGCGCCGGCTCCCGGCGCCAGCAGCAGGGCGCCGGCGGAGGTCATCGGCCGGTGAGGATACGCCGTGCCTCGGTGAGCTCGGCGATGCGCTGCGCGGCGCCGTCGGCCTCGGCCCCGTGATCGGGGTGGGCGTCGCGCAGCATCTCGCGGTAGCGCCGCAGCACGTCCTTGGCGGGCGGCGCGGCGCCGGGGGCGAGGGTCGTCACCTCGGCCTTGGTGAACCCGAGCAGGTCGAGCGCCCACGCCGTGGGGTTCTCGAGGGCCGAGCGGTTCATCACCGTGCCGGCGCGCATGCCGCTGAGGCTGGCGATCAGCTCGGCGCCGATGGGCCCGGCCCACCCGATGGCCCGACGGATCGTGGCCATGACCGGTCGGCGCACCGACGGCTCGAGCTGGCCGGCGGCGTAGACCGCGCCGAGCACGTGCTGGGCCGGCGCGCCGTGGCGGTCGAAGTCGAAGCGGAGGCGCTCGCCCTCGCCGATCAGGCGGTGGCGCACCGAGTTGAGGCCGATGGTGTCGACCTGGAGGCGGTAGCGCAGGCGGGGCTGGGGCACGCGGCGGCCGGCCTCGAGCTCGCGGGTGAGGTGCTGGAGGTCGGGGATGAGGTCGGGGTCGAGCTCGCCGACGTTGGCCGCCACCACGCCACCGAGGAGGATGCCGCCGAAGCCGGGGGCGGGCTCGCACGGCAGATCGGCCTCGCCGAGGGCCACCCGACGGGTGGGCGCGTGAGGGCGAGAGCAGAAGATCTCCAGCTCCGCGAGCACGACCACGGGTGGAGGGTACCGTCGCCCTCCACCCCCCGATCAGTCGGAGGAGCGGTCTTCCGGCGCAGCCGCCGGCCGGCGCGGCCCGGTTCGGGGCGGCAGCGGCCCTTTCCGTTGGTCGCACCGAACTAACGTCGGGGGATGCCTGACTCGCCTCTCGATCGCAACCTCGCCCTCGACCTCGTCAGGGTCACCGAAGCCGCAGCCATGGCCGCCAACCGCTGGATGGGCCGGGGCGACAAGGAGGGCGCCGACGGTGCCGCCGTCGACGCCATGCGCCTGGCCCTCGGGTCGGTGCAGATGGACGGCACGGTCATCATCGGTGAGGGCGAGAAGGACGAAGCGCCCATGCTCTACAACGGCGAGCGCATCGGCGACGGCAGCCCGCCCGCGGTCGACATCGCCGTCGACCCGGTCGACGGCACCACCCTCACCGCCAAGGGCCGCGGCAACGCGGTGGCGGTCATCGCCCTCTCCGAGCAGGGCACCATGTTCGACCCGGGCCCCTGCGTCTACATGGAGAAGATCGCCGTCGGCCCCAGCCTCGTGGGCGTCTGCAGCATCGAGATGTCGGCCACCGAGAACATCAAGGCCATCGCCAAGAAGAAGGACAGCGACGTCACCGACATCACCGCGGTGATCCTCGAGCGCGACCGCCACGACGACCTCATCGCCGAGGTGCGCGAGGCCGGTGCCCGCATCCGCCTCATCCCCGACGGTGACGTCGCCGGTGCCATCTCCACCGCCTGGCCCGACTCGGGCGCCGACATCCTCTTCGGCATCGGTGGCACGCCCGAGGGCGTCATCGCCGCCGCCGCGCTCAAGTGCATGGGCGGCGAGCTCATGGGCCGCCTCTGGCCCCGCAACGACGAGGAGACCGCGGCCGCCATCGCCGCCGGCTACGACCTCACGAAGGTGCTGAGCTGCGACGATCTCGTGGCCGGCAACAACTGCTTCTTCGCCGCCACCGGCATCACCGACGGCGAGCTGCTGAAGGGCGTGCACTACGAGCCGCACCTCGTCACCACGCAGTCGCTGGTGATGCGCTCGAAGTCGGGCACGGTCCGCCTGGTCAACGCCCGGCACCGCCCGCAGCGCCTGCGCGACCGCGGCGTCATCTGACCTGCCGGCGCCACCGCACCGACCGGAGACCGAACGAGGGCGGGCCATCGGCCCGCCCTCGACGCGTTCGGCCCTCAGGCGCGGGAAGGCGCCGCGACCGGGTCGGTGTCGCGGCGCAGCTCCGCCCGCCGCAGCTCTGCCTCGAGGCGGGTGACGATCTCGTCGCGGCGGCCGGTCGCGACGAGGGCGATGACCGGCTCACCACCGGCGACGACGACGAGCAGCGGGTCGTGGCGGCGCTCCTCGACCTCGAGCCGGTCGACGTCGTCCCAGAGCAGACCGACGTGGGCATCGCGGCCGGCAGGTGGCGGCGCGAGGCTCACCCCGCGCACGCCGATGGCCAGGCCGGCGCAGGCCGAGCTGGCGCTCCACCGTGGGAGCAGCCGTCGGTGCCCCGGGAGGACCAATCGGCCGGGGAACGGGGTGGACCCGGGAAGGGCCGCCAGGGCCCGCTGCACCCGACGGGCCCGCCAGGCACGTGACCCCACCATCACCAGCGGCAGGACCACGCCGTACACGACGGCACGCAGGGGGCCGCTGTCCCACAGCACCAGGGCGACGAACGCGAGCCAGAACGCCGCGGTGACCAGCCAGGGAAGTCGCAGCGACCGACGGACGGCGCGCACGCCGTCAGCCCCGTCGACCAGCTGCGTCACCGTCGAGCCCCTTGTCGCCCCCACCGCGGGGAGACGCTAGTGGCGCCGTCGGACCGCCCGCTCAGATGACGGCGGTCAGGACCGCGCCGGCGACGACCGCCGGTGCCAGCACGATGATGGCCACGCCCACGCAGGCGGCCGCCAGCGACACCAGCAGGAACGGCACGCTCACGAGGGTGAGGACGGCGCCGTAGCCGGGCAGGTCGTCGTGGGCGGCGAGCAGCAACCGACCGGCTCGCCACAGGTCGCCGGGCAGCGCGGCCAGGCGCATCCCACCCCGACGGGACTGGGCGGCCCGCACCAGCGAGGCCAGCTCCGTGCCGTGGTCGCGGGCCACGTCGGGCATGGCGCTGAGCGACGCCGGGATCATCACGACCTCGCGCAGCGCCCGGTGGAAGAGCCAGAGCACGGCGACCGGGGCCGCGAGGATGGCGGCCATCACGAGCAGCCCGATCACGTCGGTCCAGGAGCTGGGCCAGAAGCGCCACACGAGCGTGAGCACGATGACCGCGGCGGCGACGCCGACCACCGCGACGTAGGCGCCGACGGCCCGGGAGAGCTTCAGCGACAGCGGCACCAGGCGGCGCAGCACCTCGACGCCCTGGTCGACCTTGCGGCGCGTGGCGACCGCCGTGCGGACAGCACGACCGGCGCTCGACGAGGTGCGGGGGGCGGGGACGGCCACGGGTGGGAACGTACCCGCCGATCCTCCGAACGAGACGGCGCCCATCCTCGAACTGGTCGTGGATCGTGTACGCCGGCGTACGCCATCCACGACCAGTTCGAGGTGGGGTCAGGTGTCGAGGAGGCCGAGCTCGCGGTTGCCGACGCGGTTCGTGCGGGCGAGGTCCTCGGCCGTGGCCATCGACGACTGCACCAGCTCGTCGAGGGCGGCCTTGCGGGACTCGATCGCCTCGGCCAGCGCGGCCCGGCGATCGGCCACGGCGACGGCCGCCGCCGACGCGGAGTCGGCGACCCTGGCGTGCAGCGAGCTCACGTGGCTGTGGGCGACGGTGGCCTGGGCCCGGGCGGTGTGGGCCCGGAACATGCCCACGTCGAAGTTGCCGTCGGCGATGTGGTCGGCGGCCCGCACGGCCTTGCTCGGCACCTTGAGGTCCTTGACGATGCCGACCCAGCTGAGGCCCTTGAGCACGTAGTAGGTGACGTCGATCTCCCACCAGTAGAAGCCGTTGCGGGCCGACGACTGCAGGTGGTGGTGGTTGTTGTGCCAGCCCTCGCCGAGCGTCGTGAGGGCGATGAGGAACGAGTTGCGGCTCGTGTCGTCGGTGGCGTAGCGGCGGCGGCCGAACACGTGGGCCAGCGAGTTCACGATGAAGGTGTTGTGCCACAGCACGACCGTGCCGAGCAGGAAGCCGAAGAAGAGCCCGGACCACCCGGCGAACGCGAACGAGGCGATGGCGGCGGCCCACGGGAACAGCCCGTTGTGCTTGTCGATCCAGCGCAGCTCCGGGAACTTGTGGAAGTCCCGGATGCGCTCGACGGGGATCTCGTCGTACTTGTCGCACAGGATCCAGCCGACGTGGCTCCACCAGAAGCCCCGCAGCGGCGAGTGGATGTCGAGCTCGGTGTCGCTCGTGCGGTGGTGCTCCCGGTGGTGGCCGGCCCACCACAGCGGGCCCTTCTGCGCGCACGTGGCGCCACCGACCGCGAGGAACAGCTGGAACGCCCGGCTGGTGCGGTACGAGCGATGGGCGAAGTAGCGGTGGTAGCCGGCGGTGATGAACCACACCCGGCCCCAGACCATCAGCACGAAGACGAGCAGCGCCTTCGGCGTGATGCCGAACCAGAGCGTGCCGGCCACGGCGAGCACGTGGAGGGCCCAGAACGGGATGGACGCCTTGACGTTCATCTTCTCGTCGGGGCCCCGGTCGTAGGGGGCCCGCACCACGGGCCGGGCGACGGTGGCGAGGGCGCCGTCGAGCTCGTGCTCGTCGGTGCCCGAGGTCGGGGGGATGTGGGGCACGAAGGGTCCTGGGAGGAGGCGGGGGACGGTGGGGCGAAGCTAGCCGACCGACCGGTCGGTAGGGCATCGCGCGAGACCCCTGTCGGCCGCCGGACGGGTGATTCCAGGGCCCGACCGGAAGGCATGGGCCCCGACGGTGTTGCATGGGGGCATGCCCCGACCCACCACCGGCCCCGACGCAGGGGTCGGACTGGCCCGCCTGGCCGGCATCGCCGCCGCTGCGGTCGGCCTCGGCGTGGGCGAGCTCGTGGCCGCCACCGGCACCACCGGGCAGTCACTCGTGGGCTCGGTGGGTGGCGAGATCATCGACCAGGCCCCGGGGGCGCTCGTCCGCACCGGCATCGACGCGCTGGGCACCGCGGACAAGCCGGTGCTCGTCACCACCATCGTCGTGGTCTGCCTCGGGCTCGGTGCCATCCTCGGCCCGGCCGCCCGGCGCCGTCCCTGGCTCAACCCGCTGGCGTTCGGGGTGATGGCGCTGCTCGGCACCGTCGCCGGGCTGCGCGACCCGCTCGCCGACGACGCCGTCACCGTGATGGCCGCGGTGAGCGCGGCGGTGGCGGGCTCGTTCACCCTCTGGCTGCTCGAGCGCCGCCTGCCGGCCGACGCGGTCGCCGCGCCCGCCGCCATCGCGGTGGTGCCGCTCGGCGCCGACGAGGACGCGCCTGAGCCCGCCCCCACCCTCCCCCGACCGGGTGTCGGGGCCGCTGACCGCCGCACCTTCCTGACCTGGACGGGCACCGCCGCCGGTGTCGGCGTGGTCGCCGCACTGGCCGGGAAGGCCCTGTCGGGACGTTCGGCCACCTCGGCCGCGCAGGCCACGGTCGACATCCCGCTCCCGGCGCCCACGGCCACGTTGCCGGGCACTCCGGCCGGCGGGCAGGCGGCCGGCCTCGCGGTCGACGGCCTGAGCCCGCTCATCACGCCGAACGGGAGCTTCTACCGGATCGACACCGCGCTGACCCTCCCCCGACCCGACCTCGACGGGTGGCACCTCCGCTTCTCGGGCGAGGTCGACAACCCGTTCTCGCTGTCCTACCGCGAGCTGCTCGAGCTGCCCACGATCGAGGCCCCGGTCACCATCTCGTGCGTCTCCAACAAGGTCGGCGGCGATCTCGTCGGCACAGCGGTGTGGCAGGGCGTCCCGCTGACGTCACTGCTCGAGCGCGCTGGCGTGAAGCCGGGCGGCACCCAGTTGGTGGGCCGCTCCCTCGACGGGTTCACCGTCGGCTTCCCCACCGAGCTCGCCCTCGACGGGCGCACGGCCATGGTGGCGGTGGGCATGAACGGCGAGCCCCTGCCGGTGCCCCACGGCTTCCCCGCCCGGCTCATCGTCGAGGGCCTCTACGGCTACGTGTCGGCCACGAAGTGGCTCTCGAGCATCGAGCTGAAGGGCTGGGACGACTTCGACGCCTATTGGATCGACCTGGGCTGGTCGAAGGAGGGGCCGATCAAGACCCAGTCCCGCATCGACGTGCCCCGGGGCGGCACCAAGGTCGACGCCGGCGAGGTCGCCGTGGCCGGGGTGGCGTGGGCGCCCGGCCGGGGCATCACCAAGGTCGAGGTGCAGGTCGACGACGGCCCGTGGAGCGAGGCCGAGCTCGGCCCCGGGCTGAGCGACGCCACGTGGCGCCAGTGGGTGTACCGCTGGGACGCCACGCCCGGCGACCACAAGGTCCGCGTGCGGGCCACCGACGGCACCGGCGAGACCCAGACGGGCGACGTCGCCCCGCCCGAGCCCGACGGCGCCACCGGCTGGCACACCCGCTCGATCACCGTGCGGGGCTGACCCTCACCATCGGTCCTGCCGGGCCACGGTCAGCGGCGCAGCCGGGCGATCCGTGCCGCCACCATCACCAGGGCGACGACCACCACGGCCACGAACAGCCAGGTCACGGCTGGCTCGCCGCGGCGGCTCGCGCCAGGCGGTCGCGCACGGCCACGCCGACGCCGCGGGCGGTGGGTGGCACGCACACCAGCCACTCGATGTGGAGGCGGTCGGCCTGGCGCAGGCGGGCGTAGAGCAACCGGGCGTACTCCTCGGGCGTGCCTGCCGGCTCGAGCTCGACCACCTCGGGCGACAGCCCGTCGGTGACCCCGGGGGCGAGCAGGCCCACCCGCCCCTCGCCGCGGGCGACCAGCGCCGCCGTCACCTCGGCGGCCGTTGCCGCCTCGGCCAGCACGACGCGCGCCGTCGGCGCGTAGTGGGCCGCGAGCATGCCCGGCGCACGTGCGGCTCGTTCCGGGGCAGGGCCCGAGTGGACCGGCACCTCACGGCCCAGCACCTCGGCCAGCCGGTCGAGCCCGACGCCGCCGGGGCGCAGCACGACGGGGGCCTCGCCGGTGAGGTCGACGATGGTCGACTCGACGCCGACCAGGCAGGGCCCACCGTCGAGCACCAGGTCGACCGATGCGCCGAGGTCGGCCACCACGTCGGCGGCGGTGGTGGGACTGACCTTGCCGAAGCGGTTGGCCGAAGGTGCCGCCACGCCGTCGCCGACGGCCTCGAGCAGCCGGAGAGCCAGGGGGTGGTCGGGCACCCTGAGGCCGACGGTGTCGCGACCGCCGGTGACCGCGTCGGGCGCCTTGGGGCTGCGCCACAGCAGCAGCGTCAACGGACCGGGCCAGAACGCGTCGGCGAGCAGGTGGGCCTCGGGCGGCACCACGTCAGCCCACGCCTCGACCAGCCCGGCGTCACCGAGGTGGACGATCAGGGGGTGGTCGGCGGGCCGGCCCTTGGCCGCGAAGATCCGCGCCACGGCCGCGGGGTCGGTGGCGTCGGCGCCGAGGCCGTAGACGGTCTCGGTCGGGAAGGCGACGAGCCCTCCGGCCCTGATCACCTCGGCGGCCCGGGCGACGCCGAGCTCGCCCTCGACGACCTCGGGGAGCGCGGCGGTGCGGTCGTCGGTCACGACCGGAGCCTACGGCGAGCCGAGAACGTCCCACTCGGGTACGAACACGGGGTGTCGTCCGCCCGCGACCAGCTCGAGACCCTCGCGCCCGCCCTCACCTTCCTGTTGGCGGCGGTGCCCCTCGCGCACCTGTTGGGTCGCCTCGGGTTCTTCGACGCCGTGGCCCGGCGGGTGTCGCACCGCGTCGCCGGCGTGTGGGCGTGGTGGCTGCTCGCCGCGGTGACGACGGTGGTGCTCAACCTCGACACGACCGTCGTGCTCCTCACCCCGCTCTACCTCCACGTCGCCCGGCGGCGCGGCGACGACCCGCTCGTCCTGGCCGTCGTGCCGTTCCTGCTCGCCAACCTGGCGTCGTCGGTGCTGCCGGTCTCGAACCTCACCAACCTCATCGCCGCCGAGCGCGTGGGCATCGGCACCTCCGAGCTCGTCCGCGGCCTGGGCCCGGCCACCGTCGCCATGGTGGCGGTCGGCTTCGTGGCCCACCGCCGCTGGGCGGCGACGCGGACGATGGCGCACTCCCCTGCCGACGCGCCGACGGAGGTCGAGCCGGAGGACGCTCCGGACGACCGCCGGGCCCTCGTCCTCGGCGGTGCGGTCGTGGCCGGGCTGCTGCTGGCGTTCGTGGCGGGCCCGCTCGTCGGCATCGTCCCGTGGATGGCCGTCGTGGTCGCCGACGTGGTGCTGGCGATGGCCCTGCGCTGGTTCCCGCTGCGCTCGGTTCCCGTCACCATCGCCGTCGCGGTCGCTGCGGTGGCGGTGCTCGTCGACCTGCTCGTGCCGGGTGAGCGCCTGGCCTCCCTGGTCGACCACCCCGGGGCCGGCGGTGCGCTCGTGGGAGCGCTCACCGCCGCCGCGCTCACGTCGGCGGTCGACAACCTCCCCGCCCTCCTGGCGATGCTGCCCGCGGTCGACCACGTCACGGTGATGCCCGTGCTACTGGGCGTGAACGCCGGCGCCGTGCTCACCCCGATCGGTTCGCTGGCGAACCTCCTGTGGCTCCGGAACTCGCGGGCCCACGGCCTCGACGTCTCCTGGCGCGATGCGCTGCACGTTGGCTGGCTGGTGGGCGCGCCGGCGTTCGCGGCAGGCGTGGTGGTCCTGGCCGGCCAGCGGGCGCTGACCGGCTGAGCGCCGCGGCTCCCCGACCGGGTCGTCAGACCTGGGGCACGACCTCGGCGCCGAACCAGCGCACCTTGTCGAGCCACTCGGCCCGCGAGTCGCCCGGCAGGTTGATCGTGAGCGCGTCGACCCCGATGGCGGCGTGGGCCTGGATCTCGTCGACGAACTGGTCGACGCCCGTGACCTGGCCGCCGAACGCGGCCGCGCCGATGGGGGTGAAGATCACCTCGGGCACGTCGGCCCGGCCCGCCTTCTCGGTGGCGGCCTTCAGGTCGTCGATGCGGCGGGCGAGGTCGTCGAGGGTCTCGATCGGCGGGGTGCGCAGCATCTTCGAGGCGCGGGCCGGGCTCGGCATCGGGTTCCAGCCGTCGGCGTGCTCGACGGCGCGGCGCATGGCCCGGTTCGAGTTGCCGCCGATCCAGATCGGCGGGTTCGGGCGCTGGACCGGCAACGGCAGCGCCACCGTCTCGGTGGCGCTGAAGTGGAGCCCCTCCATGGTGACGGGCTCGCCGCTCCACACCGCCTTCATGGCGATGATCGCCTCGTCGGTGACGTCGTTGCGGGCGGCGAAGTCGGCGCCCACCGCGGTGAACTCGGCCTCGAGGTAGCCGGCGCCGGTGCCCACGATCACGCGGCCGCCGCTGACGACGTCGAGGGTGGCGATGGCCTTGGCCGAGATGAACGGGTTCCGGTAGGCGAGGATCGCCAGGTTTGTGTGCAGGCGCAGCCGGGTGGTGGCGGTGGCGGCCACGGTGAGGGCCACGAACGGGTCGAGGGCGTGGTGGCCGCCCTTCTTCATGAAGGTGACGTCGGGGGCCGGGTGGTCGGTGACGAACACGGCGTCGATGCCGGCGTCCTCGGCGGTCCGGGCCATCTCGGCGATGGCGTCGGCGGTGCACCACTCGTCGGGCTGGTCGACGTGGCTGGTCGGAAGTCCGAGTGACAGCTTGATGGGAGGGCCCCCTGGCTCCGCGGGCCCGACGGGCGCCGCCTCGATCGACGGCGACGCTACCGGTCCGGCCCGAGGGGGTCGAAGTGCGGGGGCGGGGCCGTCGGGGCGCGGCTCACCCGATGAAGCGGCCCACCGACACCCGCCCGACGAGGGCGTAGGCGGTGAGCAGGCACGCCACGCCGAGGGCGACCATGGCCGCCAGGCGCCACCACTTCGGCAGCCGCCCGATCAGCGAGGCGTACGCCGGGTAGATCACCCAGTCGGCCAGGGCGAAGCGGTTGAAGCTGGCGAGCACGCTCGAGCACAGGGGCAGGGCGATCATCGCCACGCCGAGCATCCACGCCTCCATCGGGAAGCGGGGCCGGCGCGAGAGCACGAGGTAGCCGAGGCCGACGAGCACGATGGCGACCGACCACAGGTCGAAGTTGCGAGCCACGAGCGCGGGCACCATCACGGTGCCGTACTTGGGGGTGAGGTTGTCGATGCCCTGGGCCACCGACGCCCACGGCCACGAGACGCTCCGCCCCCAGTCCTGCTGCACGCCGACGAAGGCGAAGGCGTTGCCGAGCTGGATCTGGAAGGTGAGCAGCACCACCCCCAGCCCGGCCAGCGCCGAGCCCGCGTAGGCGAGGGCCCAGCGGTCAATGCGGCGCTGGCGAATGATGCGGGCCAGCACGATCACCGCCGGCACGAGGATGCCGACCGATCGGGTGGTGGCGATGCCGAAGAAGCACAGCGCCGCCAGCCAGCGCTTCCCCCGGCGATCGGCCCACACCGCGCCGGCGCCGAGGGCGATGAAGAGCGCCTCGGAGTAGAAGAGCCACAGGAACAGCGACGAGGGGAAGAGGGCCAGGAGCACCACCGCCCGACGGGCCGTGCGCTCGTCGGTCCACTCGCGGGTGACGCCCCACACCGCGACGAACGCGGCGATCGCGGTGACCGTCGCGGTGACGTGCACGGCGACCGCGTCCGAGCCGGTGAGCCAGTGCACCGGGGTGGCCAGCCAGGCGATGCCGGGGAAGAAGGCGTGCGACGGCATCGTCGGACGCGGGTCGGCGTAGCCGTGGTGGAGGATGCGGAGGTAGTGGGCGCCGTCGTAGGTGTACGCCGTCTCGACGATCTTGCCCCCGAGCCACGACGTGACGACCGCCTGGGCGACGCGCCACAGCGACCACACCCCGATCGGGAACCACACGCCCGGCAACGTCCACCAGCGGGACGCGCCGCGTGGCGCCGCGTCGGGTGCGGCGGTGGCCTCCTCCGGCCCCGTGGGCACGGTGTCGAGGGCGGTCACTGGTCAGCGGGCGGCGCGGTGCATGGCGACGCCAAGGTACTTCGGCCACCGCTACGGTTCGGATCGTGCCCGTCGGCCCCGTCCTCGCCTCCACCCCGCCGTGGCCGGCCCTGTTGCTGGGCGTGGCCGTCGTCGTCGCCGTGTGCCTGTGGCTGCTGTTCCGTTCCGGCTCGATGGCCCACCGGGCCCGCGCCGACCACCCCGACGACGAGGCTCAGCCCGGGGGCGACTGACCGGTGACGGTCACGTAGACCACCCGGGCCATGCTCTGGCGCAGTCCCTCGGGCGACGCGCCCCACTGCTCGAGGCCGGCCCGGTGGGCCGCCACGTGGGCGAGCATCGAGACGACCACCCCGGCCTCGGCGCGGGCGTCGGCGGGGCGCTCGCCCCGCCCTTCCAGCAGCGCGACGAGCGCCTCGCTCGGCGCCCCCAGCATCCGCGTGCGCACGGCCCGGAAGCGCTGGTCGCCCTCGTCGGTGGCCAGGTCGATGACCCGCAGCACCGAGCGGTGGCGGTCCCAGGTGGACACGAACCCGTCGGCCAGGGCGAGGGCGTTGGCCCACCCGTCGGCGCCCTTCCAGGAGCCGCCGACCACGAGCGCGCCGAGCGCGGCGCCGGCCAGCTCCTCGACCTCCTCGGCCAGGGCCAGGACGGCCTCCTCGACGTCAGAGAAGTACTGGTAGAAGGTCGCCGGCGACGTGCCCGCGACCCGGGCGATGTCGACGACCTTCACGTCGCGGTAGGTGTTCGACTCCAGCAGCTGCGCCGTGGCGTCGAGCAGTCGGCGACGGGTGGCCCTCCCCCGTCGGCCGGGGGCCCGGTCAGGGGTGTCGCGGCGCGGTGCGTCGGAAGGGGCGGACACGTCGGACACCGCGAGATCGTACTGCGGGGCCCGTCCGGGCCCGCCGACGCTCAGGCCCAGGCGGCCAGCACCTCGTCGGTGGTGACGACGGTGGAGATGATGGCGTAGGTGTTGTCGAGCATCGTCTCGGAGTAGTCGGCGGGGATGCCGGCCACGGCGTCGCGGGGCACCACCACCTGGTAGCCCCGGTTGAGCAGGCCGAGGGTGAGGCCGACGAGGGCGACGTTCACCGACACGCCCGCGACCACGACGGTGCGGGCGCCGCAGTTGCGCAGCAGGGCGTCGAGGTCGGTGCCCTGGAGGGGGTCGGCGCCGTGCCAGCGGCCGCTGACGAGGTCGTCCGGCGAGAGGCCGAGCTCCGGCAGCGGCATCGCACCCTCGCTCCCGGGGAGGATCTCGGGGCCCACCTTGTTGGCCATGGCGAAGATGCGCCCGTTGGTGTTGGCGCCGCGGCGGTCGGCCCGGCGCCAGAACACGCAGTGGATGACCTGCACGCCGGCGGTGCGGGCCCCGTGGACAAGCCGGCCCATGGTGGGCACGCGCTCGGCCGCGATGGCGGCCAGCTCGGGCAGGTACGACTCGGGCCCCAGCACCCCGTTCTGGCACTCCGAGGTGACCACCACCGTGTGGGTGGGGTCGAGCAGGGCACTCAGGTCGAACGGCACGGGTCCTCCTCGCAGGCGCCGGAGGGCGCCGGACGCCTCGTTCTACCGCACCACCGGGGGTGCCACGGGTGCCGGTGGGTTACCGCCCGGTAGGCTGCCCGGGCTAGACAGTGTCGTCTGTCGTCGACCGGTGGGGGTGTGCTACGCCGGTCCGCCTGCGACCCCGCACAAGGAGCCGGAAATGCCCGAAGCCGTCATCGTCTCGACCGCCCGCAGCCCCATCGGCCGGGCCCACAAGGGGTCGCTCACCAAGGTCCGCCCCGACGACCTGGCCGCCACGATCATCCGGGCCGCCCTCGACAAGGTCCCGGCCCTCGACCCCACCACCGTCGAGGACGTCATCCTCGGCACCGCGCAGCCCGCGGGCATGCAGGGCTACAACATCGCCCGCATCGTCGGCGACCTCGCCGGCATGGGCCACGTCCCCGGCGTCACCGTGAACCGCTACTGCTCGTCGTCGCTGCAGTCGATCCGCATGGCCGCCCACGCCATCAAGGCCGGCGAGGGCGACGTGTTCATCGCCGCCGGCGTCGAGACCGTCAGCCAGTTCGGCTCGGGCATGGCCGACGGCCTCCCCGGCACCCACAACGAGCGCATGGCCGCCGCCGAGGCCCGCACCGCCGAGCGCGCCCAGGGTGGCGCCCCGGTGTGGTCGCCCTTCGACGGTGGCGTGGCCGACTACTACCTCGGCATGGGCCAGACCGCCGAGAACGTGGCCCAGCTCAAGAACGTCTCCCGTGAGGACCAGGACGAGTTCGCCGCCCTCTCCCAGCAGCGGGCCACCGCCGCCCTCGAGCGTGGCTTCTTCGAGCGTGAGATCACCGGCATCGACACCACCGACGCCGACGGCAACCCCGTCACCGTCACCCGCGACGACGGCATCCGCGCCGGCACCACCAAGGAGAAGCTGGCCGAGCTGAAGCCGGTGTTCCGCCCCGACGGCACCGTCACCGCCGGCAACGCCTGCCCGCTCAACGACGGCGCCGCCGCCGTGATCGTGATGAGCGACACCAAGGCTGCCGAGCTCGGCCTCACGCCGCTGGCCCGCGTCATCTCCTCGGGCGTCAGCGCCCTCGACCCGGAGATCATGGGCCTCGGCCCGGTCGAGGCCATCAAGCAGGCTCTGGGCCGCGCCGGGATGACCATCGACGACATCGACCTCGTCGAGATCAACGAGGCGTTCGCCGCCCAGGTGGTGCCCTCGGCCCGTGAGCTCGGCATCAGCTACGACAAGCTGAACGTCAACGGTGGCGCCATCGCCCTCGGCCACCCCTTCGGCATGACCGGCGCCCGCATCATGACCACGCTGATCAACGGCCTCGAGGACTCCGGCGGCACGATCGGCCTCGAGTCGATGTGCATCGGCGGCGGCCAGGGCATGGCCATGATCATCGAGCGCCTCTCCTAGAGCCCGCTCACCCCGAACGCGACGAGGGCCCCTCCCACGGGAGGGGCCCTTCCGCGTCCGGGCTACTTCGAGCCGGCGGCGGCGGCCCGCCCGGCGATGGCGTTCCACATCTCGAGGTCGCGCTCGTCGGCGGCACGCCCGACGTGGGTGACGGTGTCGACGTCGGGCGACTGGGCCCGCAGCGCCTTGGCGGTGCACTGCTCCCGCGTCCGGGTGGCGAACGGGTCGAACTGGAACAGGCGCATGGCGTTGCGGTGGGTGATCTTCTCGATCTGGTGGTCGGTGAGCCCGACGAGCACGTCGTTCGCCAGATCCTCGGGGGCGTTGGGCCAGTTCGAGTCGGAGTGCGGGTAGTCGCTCTCCCAGCAGACCATGTCCTCGTTGAGCCGATCGAGCAGCTCGACGCCGACCGGGTCGCTGATGAAGCAGCAGACCATGTGGCGCTTGAACACGTCGGAGGGCCCGCCGCCGTTCGGGAACTCGTGCTTGGTCCAGCCCGAGTGGCGGTCGTGCACGTGCTCCGCCCGCCAGAGGAAGTAGGGGATCCAGCCGACGTCGCCCTCGGTGATGGAGATGACGAGGTCGGGGAAGCGGTTCCAGAAGTCGGCCCAGACCATCTCGCCGAGGGTCCACATCGACATGGTCGACGACATGGTCATGCGGCTGCTGGCCGGGGCGTCGGGCGAGAGCATGGCCGAGCGCGACGACGAGCCGAGGTGGCAGTTGAGCACCGTGCCCACGTCGCAGGCGGCGGCGAAGAGCGGGTCCCAGTGGTCGGTGTGGATCGACGGCATGCCCAGCGCCTCGGGGTTCTCCGAGAAGGTCACGGCGTGGCAGCCCTTGTCGGCGAGGCGGCGCAGCTCCTTGGCGGCCTCCTCGACGTCGAAGAGGGGCAGGATGCCGCACGGGATGAAGCGGTCGGGGTAGGCACCGCACCACTCGTCGACGTGCCAGTCGTTGTAGGCCCGGATCATCACCAGGTTGGTGTCACGGTCGGGGCCCTGGTTCAGGACCTGGCCGCTGAAGCCGGTCCAGTTCGGGAAGTTCAGCCCGGCCAGCTGGCCGCCCGCGTCCATGTCGCGGACCCGCTCGTGCACGTCGTAGCAACCGGGGCGCATCTCGTCGTAGCGGAGGACGTCGACGTTGTACATCTCGCGCGGCTTGCCGGCGACGGCGTTGAGGCCGAGGTTCCGGCCCTTGAGGTCGCCGTAGTACCACTGCTCGCGGCCGTCGTCCTCGACCACGACGTGCGGAGCGCGGTCCTTGTATGCGGCGGGCACGTGGGCGTCGAACATGGTCGCCGGCTCGGCGATGTGGTCGTCGACGCTGATCAGGATCATGTCGTCTGCGTGCATCGGTCCCCTCCCCAGGGGTCGGCCACCCGTCACCGCGATCCGATCCTCTCCTTGTTCCGGCCGAGGTATCACTTAGTGATATGGTGTGGCGTTGAGTGATACGACGTTAGGAGCGCCGCCCATGTCGGTCAAGCCATCGCGAAGCGCCACCCGCGTGCTCACCGTGCTCGAGGCGGTCTCGGAGCTCCAGCCGGTGGGCCTGGCCGACCTCGCCCGCCACCTCGACGAGGACAAGAGCGCCGTACAGCGGGCCCTGGCCACCCTCGCCGGCGACGGGTGGATCCGGCCCACCGGCACCCAGCCGCCCCGCTGGGAGCTCACGACCCGTGCCCTGGTGATGGCGTCGCGCGCCACCACCCGCTCCGACCTCCGTGAGCGGGCCCGACCGGCGCTCGAGCGGCTGCGCGACGAGACCGGCGAGTCCGTCCTGCTCGCCGTCCCCGACGCGCCGCGCATCGTCACCCTCGACGTCGTCGAGAGCCACGAGCTGGTCCGGGCCGCACCCCACGTCGGCATGGTGCTGCCGCTCGTCGGCAGCGCGGCGGCCCAGGCGGTGCTCGCCCACCTCTCCCCCGACGAGCTGGTCACCTACCTCGGGGATCCGCCCGACCCGGCGGCGATCGCCCCGCTCGCCGGGGTGCGCAAGCGGGGCTGGGCCCTCAACCGGGGCGACGTCACCGCCGCGGCGTCCGGGATCGCCGCCGCCGTGCTCGACCGCGACGGCCGGCCCCTGGCCTCGATCGCCGTGAGCGCGCCCACCGACCGGCTCCCCCGCGACCGCCACGCCGAGGTCGGAGCCCTCGTCGCACGCACGGCGGCCGAGCTCGCCGGCGGCTGAGCCCGACCCCACCACGCGCCCGGGCCCTCCCCGTCGGGAGGGCCCGGTACGAGCGGAGGGAGGATCCGCTCGCGGTCGGATCGGCGGCTCAGGTGAAGATGATCTGGCCGCCGTCGGCCATCTCGTAGAACTCCCCGACGGTGATGATGCCGTCGAGGTAGTCGACGAAGTCGTCCTTGGTGAACCCGAACAGGTCGACCGAGGCCAGGCAGGCGTACATGCCGGCGCCGGTGTCGCTGATCATCTCGACGAACTCGGGGATGGGCGGGATGTCGAACTCGTCCATCTTCTTGTTCATCATGTGGGTGGCGATGCCCGACATGCCGGGCAGGGCGCCCACGAGCGTGGCCATGTGGAGGCCCGGATTGCCGACGGTGGCGACCTTGATGTGCTCCATGCGCTGCTTGTGGATGGCGTCGAGGCCGAAGAAGGTGAAGAACAGGTTGGCCTCGATGCCCTCGGCACGGGCGCCGTTGGCCATGATCAGACCTGGGTAGATCCCTTCCAACGACCCCTTCGAGACGACGATCGAGACCTTCTCGATGGGCATGGCGTCTTCCTCTCTGCTCGGGGTGGGGTCAGATGCAGCCGCGCGGCTTCGGGATGCCGGCGATCTTGGCGGCGACCTTGGCGGGGCCCTTCGGGAAGAGCTGGTACAGCTCCTTCACCGGGACACCCGAGGTCTTGCCGAGCACGCGGACGGTGGGGCCGGTGCCCTTCTCGGCGTACTCCGCTCGGACGAAGTGGATGACCTCCCAGTGGCGGGGCGTCAGCTCGTCGATGCCCTCCTCGCGGGCCACCTCGACGGCGATGTCCTCGGTCCACTGGTCGGGGTCCTCGAAGAACCCCTCGTCGTTGCGGTCGACGGTGTGGCCGGCGATGGTCATGGTGGTCATCCGGGTTCCTCCCTGTGCGGTGCCGCAGCGGTGGTGCGGCGGTGAGATCGGTGAGCCGGCTCAGTGGTCGGCCAGGGCCTTTCCACGGGTCGGCATGTCGGGGCCGATCCCGGGGATGTCGCGCCCGGGCAGCAGGGCGTGCCAGTAGACCCACTGGAACATGAGCTTCCCGAGGTGGTTGAGGCGGGAGTCCTTCAGCAGCGGGGCGCCGACGGCGGCCGGGAAGTGCCCGGAGGTCGGCTCGGTCTCGTAGTTGAAGTCGATGAGCATCGCCTTGTGGAAGCCCGTCTCGATGAAGCAGTTGGCGTGACCGTCGTAGCTGGCGTCGAGCTCGCGTCCCTCGAGGAAGCGGTTGACGTTGTCGAGGAGCACCTCGCCCTCGAAGTGCGTCACCGACCCGGCCTTGGAGGCGGGCACGTTGGTGGCGTCGCCGATGGCGAAGATGTTCGGCCGCACCTTCGACTGGAGGGTGTGCTGGTCGGTGGGCACGAAGCCCAGCTCGTCGCCCAGCCCCGGTGAGCGGTCGACGTACTCGGCCCCGCCGTGCAGCGGGATCACCACGGCGAGGTCGAAGGGCACCTCGCGCCCGTCGTAGCCGACGAGCATCCCGCCCTCGCCGTCGACCTCACCGGTGTTGAACTCGGTGACGAGCTCGACGCCCTTCTCCTCGAGCATCCCGGCCAGCGCTCGCGAGGCCGTGGGCTTGGTGAAGGCACCGTCGAGCGGCGTGGCGTAGGTGATCTCCACGCGGTCGCGGATGCCACGCTCCTGGAAGTACCAGTCGGCGAGGAACGCGAACTCGAGCGGGGCGACGGGGCACTTGATGGGGAGGTCGACGACGTTGAGCACGAGCCGGCCACCGTCGAACGACTCGAGGGCCCGGTGCAGCGCGACGGCGCCGTCGAGGTCGTAGAAGGTGAAGACCTTCTCGTTCCATCCCGGGCCGGTGAGCCCCTCGGTCTCCTCGGGCATGAGGCGGGCGCCGGTGGCCACCACGAGCACGTCGTAGGGCAGCACGGTGCCGTCGTCGAGGTGGACCTCCTCGGCCTCGATGTCGACGTGGTCGACCTCGTTCTGCCGGAACGCCACGCCGTCCTTGAGCTGGCGACGGCGGGGCCGCACGATGTCGTCGGGGTCGGCCATGCCGAAGGGGACGAAGAGCAGACCTGGCTGGTACACGTGGCGGTCGTCCCGGTCGACCACGGTCACCTCGACGGCGCCGCCGTGGTGCTTGCGCAGGCGGTTGGCCATCAGCGTGCCGCCCGTGCCACCTCCCAGGATGACGATCCGCTCGCTCATCGCGCCTCCTCTCGCTTCCGTCATCGTCGGCGGCGGCGAGGGGTGCTGCCAGGGCCGATCGTCATACCCC
>CAMFLJ010000018.1 GCA_945957335.1 uncultured Actinomycetes bacterium
TCATCACCGAGCGCATGCCCGAGGCCCGTTCGGTCAGCGTCGGCATGTGGTTCGCCGTGGGCTCCCGCGACGAGCCCGAGCCCATCGCGGGCGCCTCGCACTTCCTCGAGCACCTTCTGTTCAAGGGCACCGACGAGCGTTCGGCCCGCGCCATCGCCACAGCGGTCGACGCGGTGGGCGGCGAGATGAACGCCTACACGAGCCGCGAGCACACGGCGTACTACCTGCGCCTGCCGGTGGCCGAGCTCGACCCCGGCCTGCGGCTGCTCGCCGACGTCGTGAGCCGCCCGGCGTTCCGGCCCCACGAGCTCGACGCCGAGCGCGAGGTCATCGTCGAGGAGATCCTCATGAGCGAGGACACCCCCGACGACCTCGTGCTCACCGCGCTCTACGAGAGCCTCTTCCCCGAGCACCCGCTCGGCCGCGAGACCCTCGGCACCCGCGACACCGTCGAGGCCATGAGCCGCGACGACGTCGCTGCGTTCCACGAACGCTGGTACCGGCCCGCCAACCTGGTGGTGGCCGCGGCCGGCGACCTCACCCACGAGCAGGTGCTCTCCGCCGTCGACGGCCTCTTCTCGGCCGGCGAGCGCGGTGAGGCCCCCCGGCGCGAGGCGCCCTCCGCCGACGTCGTGCCCCTCGTCGTGATCGACCGCCCCACCGAGCAGTCGCACGTGGCGGTGGCGTGGCGGGGCCTGCCCGTGACCGACGACGACCGCTACGCCATGTGGGTCGCCAACCACGTGCTCGGCGGCGGCATGTCGAGCCGCCTCTTCCAGGAGATCCGCGAGGAGCGGGGCCTGGCCTACACGGTGTTCTCGGCGCCCTCGTCCTACAGCGACGTCGGCTCGCTGATGATCTACAGCGGCACCGCCCCGAACCGCCTGGCCGAGCTGCTCACCGTCATCGACGGGGTCATCGAGGGCCTCCTCGCCGACGGCATCACCGACGAGGAGCACCGCGTCGCCCTGGGCTACCTCGAGGGCTCGATGCTGCTCGGGCTCGAGGACAGCGGCTCCCGCATGAGCCGGCTCGGCTCGGGCCTCACGATCCGCGACGACGTCGTCTCGGTCGACGAGCACGTGCGGCGCATCCGGGCCGTCACCCCCGAGCAGGTCTCCGCCGTGCTGCACCGGGTGCTCGACGGCCCCCGGGCCGTGTCGGCCGTGGGCCCCCTCGGGGGCGGGACCCCGGCCCTCGAAGCCTTCGCGCGCGGGTAAGTTCCCGGCCATGGGTCTCAAGGTCGGGGTGTTCGGCGCAGGCGGGCGCATGGGTTCGACGGTGTGCCGGGCGGTCGACGACGACCCCGGCCTCGACCTCGTCGCCGCGGTCGACCCGCACCACGTGGGCCTCGACATGCACCAGGTCACCGGGCTCGACAAGGACTTCCTGGTGTCAGCCGACGGCCAGGCGTTCCTCGACGCAGGGGTCGACGTGGTGGTCGACTTCACCCACGTCGACGCCGCCCGCGAGAACCTGCTGTTCCTCGCCCGCCACGGCATCCACGCCGTCACCGGCACCACCGGCTTCACCGACGCCGACTACGAGCGCTTCGGCGCCGCGTTCTCCCGCTCGAACTGCGTGATCGCCCCCAACTTCGCCATCGGGGCGGTGCTGATGATGCGCTTCGCCGAGCTCGCCGCCCCCTACTTCGAGACGGCCGAGATCACCGAGCTGCACCACGACAACAAGCTCGACGCCCCGTCGGGCACGGCGATGCTCACCGCCGAGCGCATGGCGGCGGCCTCGCAGCAGTGGGCGCCCGACCCCACCAAGACCGAGCTGCTCGACGGCGCCCGCGGTGGCGAGGGGCCCTCCGGCATCCGGGTGCACTCGCTGCGCCTGCGCGGCATGGTCGCCCACCAGGAGGTCATCCTGGGCACCACCGGGCAGACCCTCTCGATCCGCCACGACTCCTACGACCGGGCCTCGTTCATGCCCGGCGTGGTGCTGGCCGTGAAGGCCGTGGCCGACCGGCCCGGCCTCACCATCGGCCTCGACGTCCTGCTCGACCTGTAGCGGTCGCGAGCGACGTCGACGGCCCGACCGGAGGGGCGGAGTCCCCCGGCCGGGCCGTCGGACCTGGTCGGCTCAGTAGCCGGAGCTGCTGGCCGGCGCCTTCTGGATGGCGTTGCCGGCGGGATCGACCACGAACCACTTGCCACCCACGCCCTGGCCGGACGTGGCCCCGGGGGCGGCATCGGCGGCGTAGTAGTAGAGGAGGTGCCCGTTGAGGGTGATCTGCTCGTCGCCGCTGGCCTGCATGGCCTTGCCGAGCGTGCCGGTGATCCCGGTGCCGGCGGTGGCGGGGGCCACGAGGGGCGGCCACGCCGAGAGGCAGCCGCCGGAGCAGGCGCTGGTGGTGCCCTGGTCGGCGGTGAAGAGGTAGAGCGTGCGGCCCTGGCCGTCGACGACGATGTCGCCGAGGCTGCTCGAGGCGACCTTCAGCTCGGTGGTGCCGGCGGGCACGGCGCTGCCGGCGGTGGTGCTGGAACCGGCCGCGGCGGCCTTGGTGGTGTCGGTGGTGGCGTTGCTCGACGACGAGCTGCCGCAGGCGGCGGCGCCGACGGCGAGCGCGGCGATCATCGTGATGGTGGCGAGGCGGCGCATGGGTCCCCCAGAGTTCGTGGATCGCGGACGGGTGCCCGCACCGGCCTCTACGCCCGAGGGTGAGGATCGGATTTTCGAGATCCGGACCGTGGGCTCGGACGTAGGGTCCTCCGTGGTGACGACCGCGCCCCGACGGCCCCGGGTGGTGCGGCTCGTCGACGGCGACGTCGACGAGCCCTCCGACGCCGCGCTCCTGACCGCGGTGGCCTTGGGCGACGGCGACGCCTGCCGCAACTTCGTCGACCGCCACGCGTCCCGGGTGCTCGGCGTGGCCGTCGGCGTCTGCCGCGACCGCACCCTCGCCGAGGACATCGCCCAGCGCGCCTTCGAGCAGGCCTGGCGCCACGCCGCCTCGTTCGACCCGACGCGCGCGTCGGCCCGCACGTGGCTGCTCACGATCACGCGCCGCCTCGCCATCGACGAGCTGCGCCGCCGCCGGGTCACCCCGGTCGCCCCCGACGACCTGCTCGGCCTGATCTCGCCGGCGGCGTCGGACACCGAGCGGGCCGGCCTGGCCGAGGCGGGGCGCGACCGCGTGCTCGCCGCGCTGCGCACGCTGCCCGACGAGCAACGCCGGGCCGTCGTGCTGGCGTCGCTCGGGGGCCACAGCGCCCGCGAGGTCGCCGACATCGAGGACGTGCCGCTGGGGACGGCGAAGACACGCATCCGGCTGGGGCTGCGGCGCCTGCGCGCCGAGCTGGCCGACGAGGTGGACCATGGCTGAGCCGACCGGACCGATCACCTGCGACGACGTCGCCGACGACCTCGAGCTGCACGTCCTCGACGCCCTCGACCCGGTCGACGAGCGCCGCGTCGCCGCCCACCTCGAGGGGTGCGCGGCCTGCCGGGCCCGCGTCGACGAGCTGAACGCGACCCTGGGCGAGCTCCTGGCCGCGGTCGAGCCGGTCGAGCCGTCGCCGGGCTTCGCCGAGCGGGTCGCCGTCCGGTCCGACGCCCCCACCCCACCACCGAGCACCGGCCCGGTGCCCTTCGCCGAGCCCTCACCCGGCCCGACCGGTGTCGAGGCTTTTCCCGCACCGACGTCACGCCCGCGGCGGTTCGCGGTGCTCGCCGCCGCTGCCGCGGTCGTCGTGGTGGTGGCGGGTGGCCTGTTCGCCGCAGGGTCGTGGTGGGCGAGCAACCGCCGCGACACCGGCCAGGTGGCAGGCCCCACCACCGTCGTGCTGGTCGACCGCCAGGCCCCGCTGGTGACGGCCGACGGCAGCACCATCGGCACGGTGTCGCTCACCGCCGGCACCGGGGTCGACCTCACCATGACCGTCGACCAGGCGCCCGCCGGGGTGGCCTACGACTGCGTTGTGCACACCGCCGACGGCACGGTCACCACCGTCGGGTCGTGGACCACCAGCGAGGCCGGGCCGGCCACCTGGTACGTGCCCCTCGACCCCGCCCTCGGCACCGTCGACCAGGTCAGCCTGGTCGTGCCCGGTGCGGGCGCCATCGCCACCGCGCGCCCCGTCTGACCACCCGGCCCCGCCCCGCGGCGGTCAGGTGCGCCGGTGCACCTGGCGGGCGCCGGCCTGGTCGCGGGCGAGCACCACGAGGGTGTCGATGTTGACATGGCTCGGACGGGTCACCGCGAAGGCGATGCAGTCGGCCACGTCGTCGGCGGTGAGCGGCGTGACGCCCTCGTACACCGCGGCCGCGCGCTCGGCGTCGCCGTCGAAGCGGACCAGGCTGAACTCGGTCTCGACCATCCCCGGGTCGACCTCGGTGACCCGCACCGGCTCGCCCAGGATCTCCTGGCGCAGCACCTGGGTGAACGCCCGGGTGGCGAACTTGGCCGCGTTGTAGCCCGCACCGCCCGGGTACGGCTCGTGGGCGGCGATCGAGCCGACCATCACCACGTGGCCGTCGCCGCTGGCGATCAGCGCCGGCAGCAGGGCCCGGGTCATGCGCATGGTTCCCATCACGTTGGTGTCGTACATGCGCTGCCAGCGCTCGTCGTCGGCCGTGGCGATGGGGTCGAGGCCGAGGGCGCCGCCGGCGTTGTTCACGAGCACGGCGCACGGGCCCGCGGCCTCGCAGAAGGCGTCGACCGACGCCTGGTCGGTGACGTCGAGGACGAGGCTGCGCGCCGAGGGCCCGCACGCCTCGGCCACCTCGGCCAGCCGGTCGACCCGACGGGCCCCGAGGACGACGTCGAACCCCTCGGCGGCGAGGCGCCGGGCGGTGGCGGCACCGATCCCGGAGGAGGCGCCGGTGACGACGGCGGTGCGGCGATCGGTCATGGCTGGGCGTCGTCCTTCGGGTCGTAGGGGTGGTTCGGCACCGGGGGAGCGTCGGGGTCGAGGGAGCGGTCGAGCTCGTGCAGGTCCTCGATGTCCTTGCGGCCCCGCCGCAGCTCGCCGCCCACCATGACCAGCACGACGAGGATGCTGATCACGAGCAACGGGATCCGGTACTGGGCGACCAGGTCGAGGAACCAGTTGATCGGGCCCGAGAACACGTCGCCGACGATCTGCAGCAGCAGCAGGCGCCCCACGGTGCCGGTGACGTTGAGGAAGGCGAACACGAGCGGCGACATGCCCGAGGCCCCGGCGATCAGGCACACGTAGTTGTTGGGCATGATCACCACGAGCGGGTGGCCCCAGCGCCCGAACCAGCGCTCGAGGCGGCGCATGGTGGTGCCGACCGTGGGCGTGCGCCGCTCCATCCACCGCAGCGCGGCGGGCCCGTAGAACCAGCCGAGGGCGAAGAAGAACGGGTCGGGCAGCAGCAGCCGCAGCGTGCCCCACAGGTAGTAGGCCCAGAGGTCGACCCGGTTGACGACCATCACCGCGTAGCGGTTGCGGGCCGAGAGCCCCAGCAGCCACAGGGGGTGCTGCTCGACGAGCGTGGGCCAGAGCGCGTCGGCGACGTAGCCGGCGGCGATCATCACCACGATGGGCGCGATCAGCAGCGTGAGGGGCCCGCGCCGGGGCTCGCGCTCGGGTGGCGCCGGAACGTGGGTTTCGCCGTCCAAGGGGCAGATCCTCTCACTACGCTGCGCACCCACGACGCCGCGTCACCTGGCAGAGGGCACGGCACCGGAGAACCGGGGGGTTCCGATGGAAGGTCTCATGCAGCACGGGCCGTTGGTGCTCACGCACTTCTTCGAGCGGGCCGAGCGCTACTTCTTCGACAAGGGCATCGCCACCTTCTCGGGCACGGGCATCGAGCACACGACCTACGGCGACTGGGCGGCACGCACCCGGCGCCTGGCCACCGTGCTCGACCAGCTCGGCATCGGCGAGGACGCCCGCGTCGGCACCTTCGCATGGAACACCGCCCGCCACCTCGAGCTCTACTTCGGCGTGCCCTGCTCGGGCCGGGTGCTCCACACGCTCAACATCCGGCTCTTCCCCGAGCAGCTCACCTACGTGGTGAACCACGCCGAGGACGAGGCGATCTTCGTCGACAAGTCGCTCCTCGGGCTGCTCATGCCGCTGGTGCCCACCTTCACCACGGTGAAGCACATCATCGTGATGGACGACGGTGTGGGCGCGATCCCCGACGACACCCACGGCTTCGACCTGCTCGACTACGAGGAGCTCCTGGCCGGTGCCGGGCCCGCCGAGTTCCACGTCACCGACGAGAACCGGGCCGCGTCGATGTGCTACACGAGCGGCACCACGGGCAACCCCAAGGGCGTCGTCTACAGCCACCGCTCGTCGTGGCTGCACGCCTTCAGCACCACCGGCGCCGACGGCCTGGCCGCCTCGGAGGCCGACCGCATCCTGCCCGTCGTGCCGATGTTCCACGTCAACGCGTGGGGCCTGCCCCACGCCTGCGTCGCCATCGGCGCCGACCTCGTGATGCCCGGCCCCGACCTCTCGCCCCCCGCTCTGCTCCGGCTGATCGAGGGCGAGCGCGTCACCGTCGCCGCCGGCGTGCCCACCATCTGGATGGGCGTGCTCAACCTCCTCGACGGCAGCCACGACCTCTCGAGCCTGCGGGCCCTGGTCTGCGGTGGCTCGGCCGTCCCCCGGACCCTCTCGGAGGGGTTCCGCGAGAAGATCGGCATCCCCGTCACCCAGGGCTGGGGCATGACCGAGACCAGCCCGCTCGGCTCGGTGAGCAGAGTGAAGTCCACGCTCGACGACGGCGACGAGGACACCCTCGCCGACCTGCGCTCCACCATCGGCATCCCCGCGCTCGGCGTCGACCTGCGCGTGGTCGACCAGATGACCGGCGAGCCCGTGCCCTGGGACGCCGAGAGCCGCGGCGAGCTCCAGGCGGCCGGCCCGTGGATCGCCAGCAGCTACTACGACGACCCCCGCTCGCCGGAGTCGTTCACCGCCGACGGCTGGCTCAAGACCGGCGACGTCGTCACCGTCGACAGCCACGGCTACATGCGCATCGTCGACCGCACCAAGGACGTCGTGAAGTCGGGTGGCGAGTGGATCTCGTCGGTCGAGCTGGAGAACGAGATCATGGCCCACCCGAAGGTGGCGGAGGCCGCCGTGATCGGCGTGAAGCACCCCAAGTGGTCCGAGCGACCGATGGCGTGCGTGGTGCTGCGGCCGGGCGAGGAGCTCACCAAGGACGAGCTGATCGACTTCCTCGACGGCCGCGTGGCCAAGTGGTGGCTGCCCGACGACGTGGTGTTCATCGACGAGATCCCCAAGACCTCGGTCGGCAAGTTCTCGAAGAAGACCCTGCGCGAGCAGTTCGCCGGCCACACCCTGCCCACCGCCTGACCCGCTCGACCCGGAGCTGGTCCACGACGGTGCGGGATCCGCGCCGACGTGAGCCAGCTCGGGCGTGGCGGGGGGCGATTCGGCCAGGGGGTCGGGGCTGCGTAGCCTGACCGTCGTGTACCGGTTCCTGCTGAAGCCCCGCTGGATCCTGTCGCACCTGTTCGTGCTGTTCTGCGTGGTGCTGTTCGTGAACCTGGCTCTGTGGCAGCTGCGCCGCCTCGACGAGCGCAAGGCCTACAACGCACGGGTCGAGGCCGCCGAGGCCCAGGACTCTGTCCCGATCGGGCAGCTCCTCCCCGAGGGCGCGTCGAGCACGGCCCAGCAGGTCGACGACGCCCAGTACCGCACCGTCGTCGTCACCGGGACCTACGCGGCCGACCAGCAGGTGCTCGTCACCAACCGCACCAACGGCGGTGCCCCCGGCTTCTGGGTGCTGACCCCGCTCGTGCAGCCCGACGGCACCGCCGTGGTGATCAACCGGGGCTGGATCCCGTTCAGCTACACCGCCGACGGTCCCTGGACCGACTTCGCCCCGCCCACCGGCGCGGTGGCGGTGCAGGGGATGCTCCAGGTGCCCCAGGCGCGGTCCAACGGGATCGTCGCCGGTCCCAAGGACCCCGACCAGGGCGTGCTCCGCTCGCTGGCCCGGGTCGACGTCGAACGGCTCCAGCAGCAGGTGGCCGAGCCGCTCGTCCCCGCCTACGTCACCCTGCAGCAACAGCAGCCGGCCCAGGCGGGCGACCTGCCCCAGCCGATCCCGCCCCCCGAGCTCGACGAGGGCCCCCACCTGAACTACGCCGGGCAGTGGACGATCTTCGCCCTGCTCACCCTCATCGTGTACCCGCTGCTGCTGCGCCGTGTCGCCCGCCGACGCCAGCAGGGCGAGCCCGACGAGAGCGGCGAGGTCGTGGTGCTGGGCGCCGACGGCGAGGTCGTCGCGTCGGCCCCCGGTCCGACGGACGATCCGTGAGCACCCCCGCCGACACTCGCGAGCGCGTGCTCGCCGCCGCGCTGTCGTGCATCGAGCGCGAAGGGCTGGCGGCCACGAGCGTCGAGGACGTCGCCCGGGCCGCCGAGGTGTCGCGGGCCACGATCTACCGCCACTTCCCGGGCGGCCGCGAGCAGCTGCTCACCGAGACCACCACCTGGGAGGTCGCCCGCTTCTTCGCCCGGGTCGAGGCCACGGTGGCCGGCGAGCCCGACCTGGCGTCGCGGCTGCGCCTCGCGCTGTCGTCGGGCCACCGCGCCCTCGACGGCCACGCCCTGCTGCACCGGCTGCTGCGCACCGAGCCCGAGGCGATCATGACCGAGCTGTCGGTGGCCACCGACCTGGTGCTCGAGCTGATCATCGCCTACCTCGCCGACCAGCTGGTGGCCGAGCAGGCCGCGGGCCGGGCCCGGGCCGACCTCGACGTGCCCGAGGCGGCCGACCACCTCGGGCGCCTCTACCTCTCCTACCTCGGCGCGCCGGGCCGGTGGGACCTCGACGACCCGGTGCAGGTCGCCGCCCTGGTGCGCACGCAGTTCCTGGCCGGCATCGAGCCCGCCCCGGTCTGACCGGGGCGCGGCGTCATCGCAGGCCCTCAGGCCCCTCGAGGCCGGGGACCGTGTCGATGAGGGCCTCCTCGGCCGCCAGCAGGTCGGACCCCTCAGCGGCCGTCGCGTTGCCCCTCGGGAGGAACCGGAAGGCCAGCACCGATGCCAGCCCCACGACGACGGCGCCGACCAGCACGGCGACGTCGGCCCCGTGCACGAACGCCGCGTGCGACGCATCGAGCAGGCTGGAGGCCGATCCGGCAGGGAGGTTCGACGCCGCGTGCAGGGCCGAGCCGACGGACTCCCGCGCCTGCTCGATCGCTGCGGCCGGCACGTCGGCCGGGAGCGTGGCTGAGCCGAGGTTCGACCGGTACACGGAGGACCAGACGCTCCCGAGGACCGCGACGCCGGTGGCGGCACCGACCTGGCGCGCCGCGTCGTTCATCGCCGATCCGACCCCGGCCTGGTCGGGTGACAGCGAGCCCATGATGGCGCCGGTCGAGGGTGCCACGGCCAGCCCGACGCCGATCCCGGTGATGATCAGTGACACGAGCAGGATGCCGAACCCGGAGCTCGGGGTCGACAGCGCCCGCAAGGCGATGCCGAGGGTGATCACGGCGAGGCCGGTTCCCGCGACCCGGGCGGTGCCGAACCGGTGGATCAGCTTGGGCGTCTGGAGCGAGAACAGCACCAGCGCCACCGCGAACGGGATCGAGTACACGCCGGCCCGAAGGGCGCTGTAGCCCAGCACGAACTGCAACTGCTGGGTGTAGAGGAAGTACGTGCCGAGGGCACCGAAGTAGCCGAGCATCAGGGTGAGCGAGCCGATGCTGAACCCGCGGTTCCGGAACAACTTCATGTCGAGCATGGGGTGGTCGCAGCGGCTCTCCCAGGCGACGAAGGCGAGCACCGCCCCGAGCCCGACCAGGAACGAGGCCAGCACGATCGAGCTCGTCCAGCCCTTGTCCGGTGCCTCGATAACGGCGAACACGAGGGCCACGAGCGCCACGATCGAGAGGAGGGAGCCGAGGAGGTCGATGCGCCCCGGTGACGGGTCCTTGGAGGTCGGCAGCACGAACGCCCCGGCGATGAGCGCCACCACCACGACCGGCACGTTCACGATGAAGATCGAGCCCCAGCTGAAGTGGGCCAGCAGCAACCCACCGAGCACCGGGCCGAGCGCGATGCCGACGGCGGCCATCGCCGCCCAGATGGCGATGGCCCGGGTGCGCTCACGGGCGTCGGGGAAGACGGTGCCGAGGATGCTGAGCGTCGACGGCATGATCATGGCCCCGCCGATGCCCATGAAGGCCCGGGTGAGGATCAGCGCGTCGGCAGAGGTGGAGAACGCGGCGGCGGTGGTGCCGATGCCGAAGACGACCAGGCCGAGGCTGAGCATGCCCTTGCGGCCGTAGCGGTCGGCGAGCGAGCCGGCGGTGAACAGGAGGCCGGCGAAGACGAGCTGGTAGCTGTCGACGATCCACTGGAGCTGCGAGGTGGTGGCGTCGAGCTCCTTGGCCAGCGTCGGCAGCGCGACGTTGAGCACCGTGTTGTCGAGCGTGATGAGCACGAGGCTCAGGCACAGGACCGCGAGGGCCCACCAGCGTCGGGGGTCGCCGCCGACGGGATGCGACCCGTCGGCGCCGGCGGAGGGCTCGGGCCCCGCCTGAATGTTCGCCATCCGTCGAACATAGGGGCGCCTCGTCGGGGCGCCAACCTCGCCCTACGGATTTTCGAGGTTGCCCAGCACCGACCCCAGCAGGCCCGGGAAGCGCGCCTCGAGCTCGTCACGCCGCAGCGCGTTGTACTTGCGCGTGCCCTCCTCGCGGGACGTCACGACACCGGCCTGGCGCAGCACGCGGAAGTGGTGGGTGGCGGTCGACTTGGCGATGGGCAGCCCGAAGCTGCCGCACGTCCGCTCGCCACCGTCCTCGGCCAGCTGCCGCACGATCTCGAGGCGGATCGGGTCGCTCAGGGCGGCGAGGACGTCGGTGAGCTCCACGTCGGCGAGCGCAGGGTGCTCGGTCTGGGTGTCGGGCGTGGGCACCGGGAGGGCTCCTTCGTTCGTCGACCATCGTACGAGCGGATGGCAGCCGACGGGCCCGACATCGCCATGAGACAGAAGTGGCGCTACTGTCTCATGTGATGGCCGTCACCTCCACGCCACCGCCCGCCGCGCCTGCGGCCGTGCCCGCCGGCGCCACCGCGCTGCGGATCCTGGCCGCCACCGCGGAGTGCGTGGCCGACCAGGGCCTGCGGGCCACCAGCGTCGAGGACATCGCCGAGCGGGCCGGGTGCGCCCGAGCGACGATCTACCGGCTGTTCCCCGGCGGGCGCTCGGGCCTGCTGCTCGCCGCCGTCGAGCTGCAGCTCAACGAGGTGCTCGACGCCGCCAGCCGCGCCGCTGACGTCGCCGACGACCTGCCCTCGGCCGTGGCCGGGGCCGTCTGGGCCGCCTCCACCACCATCGCCGAGCACGCCCCGCTGCAGCGGCTGCTGCGCGACGAGCCCGGCGAGATCCTCCCGTACATCTCCTTCGACCGCCTCGCCCCGCTGCTCGGGCGCGCCGCGGCGTGGGGGCGCGACCACCTCGGTCGTTTCCTCGATCCCGACCAGGCCGAGGCCGTGGGGGAGTGGGGCGCCCGCGTGGTGCTCGACCACCTCCGCTCACCCGGGTCGCCCACCGACACCACCGACCTCACCGCCGTCCGCCGGCTCGTCGAGCGCTACCTGCTCCCGGGCCTCACCGCCTCCCCCTCCCACCCAGACCAGGAGCACTGATGTCGTCCACCGAAGAGATCCTCGGCCGCCAGCACGTCAACGACCTCGACGAGATCCTGCTCGTCACCAACACCGACGTCACCGCCACGATCCACACCGTGCAGGACAACGCCGACGCCATCTTCACGTGGGACTACGAGAAGGGCGCCCGACCGGCCCTCGAGAAGCTCTACGAGAAGGCCAAGACCTCGCAGTGGAACGGCGAGACCGACCTCGACTGGTCGATCGAGGTCGACCAGGAGGCCGTGGTGGCCGCCAACGCCCTGGCCAACAACCGCGGCGACGTCGACTTCAGCGACACCGTGCTCGGCAAGTGGGACGACGACGACTGGACCCAGTTCGCCATCCAGTCGCAGAACTGGATGCTCAGCCAGTTCATGCACGGTGAGCAGGGTGCGCTGCTCTGCACCGCCAAGATCGTCGAGACGGTGCCGTGGATCGACGCCAAGTACTACGCGGCCACCCAGGTGATGGACGAGGCCCGCCACGTCGAGGTCTTCGCCAAGTACCTCAACGAGAAGCTCTCGGGCGCCTACCCCGTCAACGCCCACCTGCGCATGCTGCTCGACGACATCGTGCTCGACAGCCGCTGGGACATGACCTACCTCGGCATGCAGATCATGGTCGAGGGCCTGGCTCTCGCCGCCTTCGGGTTCATGCACCAGATGACCACCGAGCCGCTGCTCAAGCAGATGCTCCGCTACGTCATGAGCGACGAGGCCCGCCACGTGGCCTTCGGGGTGCTCTCGCTGAAGGAGTACTACGCGGAGCTCACCACCGCCGAGCTGCGCGAGCGCCAGGAGTTCGCCTTCGAGGCCGCCGTGCGCATGCGCGACCGCTTCATGCAGCAGGAGGTCTGGGAGCGGATGGGCGTGCCGGTGAAGGAGGCCATCCAGGTGGTCAACGAGCGGGTGCCCGACCAGAAGATCTTCCAGCAGATGCTCTTCGCCAAGATCGTGCCGAACTGCCGCAAGCTCGGCCTGCTCGACGCCGGCGACGCCTGGCTGCGCGACCGCTTCACCGAGATCGGCGTGATCGACTTCGAGCACATGCCCGACACCGGCGAGGAGTACGAGATGTTCGCCCTCGCCGAGGGCGACGTCGCCACGGCCTGACGGCCCGCCGCACCGCGGCGCCGGAACCGGTGCGCCGATCCCGCCCCTCGAGGGCCGGAACGGCGCACCGCTTCGCGTCCGGGGGCGCGAAACGGGTGGGAGGGGGCGCTTCGGGTGTGGGGTACCCTCGCCGCCATGTCTGGCTTCGGATCGGTGATCACGGCGATGGTCACGCCCTTCGACGATGCGGGGGCGGTCGACCTCGACGGCACCGCCGAACTGGCCCGGTGGCTCGTCGAGCAGGGCAACGACGCGCTCGTCGTCACCGGCACAACGGGTGAGGCCGCCTGCCTGACCGACGAGGAGCAGATCGACGTGTGGCGCGCCGTGCGGGCCGCCGTCGACGTGCCGATCATCGCCGGCTCCGGCACCAACGACACCCGCCACGCGGCCGAGCTCACGGGCTACGCCAAGGACGCCGGCATGGACGCCGTGCTGGTCGTGACACCCTATTACAACAGGCCCTCGCAGGCCGGCATCGAGGCCCACTTCCGCCACGTCTGCGCCGCCACCGACCTGCCCGCGATCCTTTACGACATCCCGGTGCGCACCGGCCGCAAGGTCTCGACCGAGCTGCTCCTGCGCCTGGCCCACGAGGTGCCCAACGTGGTCGGGCTCAAGGACGCCGCCGGCGACCCGGGCGAGACCGCCCGCGTCATCGCCGAGGCGCCCGACGGCTTCGTCGTCTACTCGGGCGACGACCCGCTCACGCTGCCGCTGCTGGCGGTCGGCGCGGTGGGCGTCATCGGCGTGGCCACCCACTGGGCGGCCCCGGTGATGGCCGAGATGATCGCCGCCTTCCAGAAGGGCGACGTGGCCCGGGCCGCCGAGCTCAACGCTCGCATGCTCGAGAGCTACGCCTTCGAGACCGGTGACCTCAACCCCAACCCGGTGCCCACCAAGGCGATGCTGAACGCCCTCGGCAAGCCGGCCGGCCCCTGCCGCCCACCGATGGGCTTCGCGCCCGAGGGGCTGGCGGACCGCGCCCTCGAGGTGCACCGACGGTTGTACGCATGAGCAAGAAGAGCGGCACGTCCAAGGCGACGAAGACCAAGTCGGCCAAGCTGGAGACCAGGGACGGGGGCGCCGACGCCCAGCCCCGCAAGGCCAAGGCCGGCGGGCCGGTGGCCGACGACGCGGTCAAGGTCACGTTCCTCGGCGGGCTCGGAGAGATCGGCCGCAACTGCGCCTGCATCGAGCTCGAGGGCAAGATCATCCTGATCGACTGCGGGCTGATGTTCCCCGACCTCGACATGCTCGGGATCGACCTCGTCCTGCCCGACTTCACCTACCTGCGCGAGAACGCCGACCGCATCGTCGGCTGCATCTGCACCCACGGCCACGAGGACCACACCGGCGGCCTGTCGTTCCTGCTGCGCGAGCTGTCGTTCCCGCTCTTCGGCACGGCGCTCACCCTCGGGCTGGCCCGCAACCGCATCGAGGAGGCCGGGCTCCTCGACCGCACCGAGTTCAACGTGGTGCACGACGGCGAGCGCCGCATGATCGGCCCCTTCGACGTCGAGTTCATCCCCGTCACCCACTCGGTGCCCCACGGCATCGCCACCGCCTTCCACACGCCCCAGGGCGTGATCCTCCACACCGGCGACTTCAAGCTCGACCTCACCCCGGTCGACGGGCGCCTCACCGACCTCGCCCGCATCGGCTCGCTCGCCTCCAACGAGGGCATCCGCCTGCTGCTCTCCGACTCGACCAACGCCGACGAGCACGGCCATGCCCAGTCCGAGACCACCGTCGGCGGCGTGCTCTACGACCTGTTCCACCGCTTCGAGGGCCGGCGGATCATCACCACCTGCTTCGCCAGCCACATCCACCGGGTGCAGCAGATCGCCGACGCCGCCATCTCCTTCGACCGGGTCGTGGCCACCATGGGCCTGTCGATGAAGAAGAACGTGCGCATGGCGCGCGAGATGGGGCTGCTGAAGATCCCCGAGTCGCACCTGCGCGACATCACCGAGGTCGGCGACCTCCCGCCCGGGAACGTCTGCGTGATCTCCACCGGCTCCCAGGGCGAGCCCATGTCGGCGCTGGCGCTGATGGCGGCCAACGAGAACCGGTGGCTCACCCTCAACCAGCGCGACGTCGTGATCATGAGCTCGCACCCCATCCCGGGCAACGAGCAGGACGTCTCCAAGGTCATCGACGGGCTCGTGCGCGCCGGGGCCGAGGTCGTGCACTCCGGCATCGCCGACGTCCACGCCTCGGGCCACGCCAAGGCCGAGGACCTCAAGATGTTCCTCTCCATCGCCAAGCCCGACTGGTTCGTGCCGGTGCACGGCGAGTACCGGCACATGGTCGCCCACGCCAAGCTCGGCCGGCAGATGGGCGTCGGCGCCGACCACATCATCGTGTGCACCGACGGCGACCAGCTCGTGCTCGACTCGGACGGCCTGCGGCCCCACGCCCGGGTGCCCGCCGGCTACCTCTACGTCGACGGCATCATCGGCGACGTCGGCACCGGCGTGCTGCGCGACCGCCGGGTGCTGGCCGAGGAGGGCGTGGTCGTGGTGTTCGTCGGGGTCGACGTGGCCACCGGCGCCATCATCATGGGCCCGGAGGTCATCACCCGGGGCTGGGTGCACGCCCCCGAGGCCGAGGACCTGCTCGACCAGTGCGCCGAGGCCGTGCGCGACGCGGTGAAGGAGGCGTTCCAGAACGACGCCACCGACGTCGAGAACCTCCAGCGCGTGGTGCGCCGTGCGGCGGGCCGCTTCGTCAACGCCAACACCAAGCGCAAGCCGATGATCGTGCCGGTGGTGATGGAGGCCTGACGCCTCCGGTGCCGGCGCCGCCGCCCCTCGGCTAGCGGCGCGGCTCCCAGCTGAAGAACCGCACGGCGAGCAGCAGGCCGAGGAGGCCCCACGCCGCCACCACGGCGACGTCGCTCCAGTGGAACGGCGTGCCGATGAACCCGGCCTGCATCCCCAGGGCGAAGTGGCGCACCGGGAACACGTCGGCCACCCACTTGATCCACTGCGGCGTGTCGGTGCCGAACGGGATGAAGATGCCCGAGATGAACAGCAGCGGCAGGATGCTGGCGTTCACGATCGCGGGGGCGGCGTCGGCGTTGGGGATGGCCGCGGAGAGCGCCAGCCCGAGGGCGCAGAAGGCGGCCGAGCCGACGACCATCATCACCAGCACCTCGACCAGGGTGATGCCGCTCGGCACCTGTGCCTGGTAGGCGATGCGGCCGAACGCCGCCGTGATCACCACGAGCAGGGCGCCCATCGCCATGGCGTGCACGATGCGCCCGACGAGGAACGAGGCGCTCGGCAGCGCGGTGCCGTCGATCTGCTTGAGCTGGCCCGACTCGCGCTGGAACGACGTGGAGATCGCCAGGTTCGTGTAGCAGGCGGAGATCACGCCGAAGGTGGCCATGGCCGCCACGTAGTAGGTCGACTGGTTGACCGTGACGGGGCCGAGGTCGACGGTGCCGTTGCCGAGGAGGGCGCAGAAGATCACCAGGAACATGAGCGGGAACGCGAAGGTGAAGAACGCCCGCGACGGGTTGCGCCAGAACGACGTGTTCACCCACCGGACCTGGGATGCGGCCAACCGCAGGGTCCTCATGCGCCCGCCTCCGGTGCCGAGCCGGGCGTCGGCGTGGCCGGCGCTCCGTCGGTGAGCTGGAGGTAGACCTCCTCGAGCGAGGGCCGGCTCACCTCCAGGTCGTCGAGGTCGACGCCGGCCTCCAGCGCCCACCCGGTGAGCTCGTGGAGGCGTCGCACCGGCTCGTCGTCCTCGATCACCACGAAGCCGTCGGCTGCGGCCTCGCCCCGGAACCGGTCGGGCACGTCGACGCCGGCCGGTGGCCGGTAGCGGATCCGGGTGCGCACGGCGTGGTCGAGGCCGAGGGCGGAGGGCGGGCCCTCGGCGACGATGTGGCCCTTCACGATCACCGCCACGCGGTCGGCGAGGAACTGCACCTCGTCCATGTAGTGGGTCGTGAGGACGACGGTGGCGCCGAGCGACGCCAGGTCCTTCACCACCGCCCACGCCTCGTGCCGGGCGGAGGGGTCGAACCCGGTGGTGGGCTCGTCGAGGAAGAGCAGGTCGGGGTCGCCGACGAGGGCCATCGCCATGTTGAGCCGGCGCTGCTGGCCGCCCGACAGGTGGTTGACCCGCTCGTCGCGCTTGTCGGCCAGGCCGACCAGCTCCAGCAGCTCGTCGACCGGTCTCGGGGACGGGTAGAAGGTCGCGTACATCCGCAGCGTCTCCCGCACCGACAGGTACGGCTCCACGCCGGTGGACTGCAGCACGATGCCCGCCCGCAGCAGGATCTCCGGTCGCTCGGTGGCCGGGTCGTACCCGAGCACGCTCACCGTGCCGCCGTCGCGGTCGCGGTAGCCCTCGAGGATCTCGACCGTCGTGGTCTTGCCCGCGCCGTTGGGGCCGAGCAGGCCGAAGATCTCACCCCGCCGGATCTCGAGGTCGATGCCGCCCAGGGCCTCGAGGTCGCCGTAGCGCTTCGTGAGGCCGCGAACCTCCACGGCCAGGTCCGTTCCCGTCGCCATGTCCCTCATGCTCACACGGTGCCGTGGGGGAAGGTGGCGATCCCCCGGGCGCGAAGGGGTCGAGGGGTTGGCTCAGCCGGTGAAGAGCGGGATGGCCACCAGCGGGGTCGCCGGCGGGTTGCCGGGTGCCGGCACCAGGTTGCCGAAGCCGGCGAGCGCCTCGGCGGCGGTGGTGGGGCAGGTGCCGTAGGGCCCGACGCAGGTGGCGAGCACCGTGTTGGTGCCGCCCTTGTCGGTGCGCTCGGAGTCGCACTGGTAGAGCACGAAGAACTCGCCGGTGGTGGTGGCCTGCGCCGGGGTGGTGCCGATGGCGACGTGGACGGCCACCACCGTGCCCGGTGCCGGCGGGGCGTCGGCCTCGGTGAGGACGTGCTCGGTGCCCACGAAGTCGGGCTGGAACGCCGCGGTGTCGAAGTGGTGCAGCACGGTGCCGTCGGCCGCGCTGAACGTGGCGCTCTGGGTCTCGGCGCCGGTCGCGGCATAGGTGACGTCGACGTCGCCGAAGCGGCACGAGGCCGACGGCTGAAGGGCGACGCCCTGGGCCGTGACGGTGGTGCCGGTGGCCCCGCCGGCGGGTGCGGCCACGGTGAAGGTAGCGATCACGATGACCACGAGGGCGGCGAGCCGGGCTGCGATGCGGGCGGTGCGGGTCAGTTGCACGTGTCCACCTTCAGGCTCCATCCGGCCGAGCCGATCGGGTCGGCAGCGGCCTGCCCGTCGGCCTGCAGCGGGCTGAAGATCTGGGGGAGCGTCACACCGAGGGTCTGGAGGTAGGTCACGGCGTCGTCGGTGCTCTTCACGCAGTCGACGCTGCCGGCGAACGTGCCCACGACCTTCCAGGCCACCGGTCCGGCCTGGTTCACGGGCAACGGTGGCTCGTAGACGTTCTCCCCGAGCGACGAGTAGTCGCAGAAGAAGTCGTGGAGGCGGTTGGGCTCACAGTGGCCGGCCCGCCAGGCGACCCTGCCGAACTGCTGGAAGGCCCAGATCTGTTGGGCGGTGTCCATGGCGGCGACGGCGTCGGAGTACTGGGTGCCGTCACCCCAGCCCCATGTGCCCTGGCGCACGAGCTGGCCGGCGATGCCCAGATGCCCCAGGTCACCGGCGATCTGGTCGAAGCCCTCGTTGAGGAAGAACACCGAGCTGCAGAAGGCCGTGTCGATCTGGCCCAGCAGGTCGTCGTACTTCGCCGTGATGGAGGCCTGAGGGTCGACGAACCCCTGCCAGCTCGAGAGGGCGGCGGCGGCCAGGCTCAGCACCACGACCAGCACACCCGGGTCGAGGGTGGCGCCGACGCCCGCCACCATGCCGGCGAGGATCTCGGACACGACGGCCACGATCTCCTCGCCGCCGCCGATGTCGAAGTACTGGTCCTTGACCGTGGTGAGGATGTTCGAGGTGAGCATCAGCTGGTCGGTGGCCAGGCTGTTGAGGCTCTGGTTGGGGTCGAAGAAGTAGTCGTTCACCAGCACGGCGTCGTCGACCCAACCGGTGACCGCGCCGTACACCTCGTCCCACTCGTCACGGGTGACGTTGAGGCCGGTCGGCTTCAGGTCGGTCAGCTGGGACTGCAGCGTCTGGAGGATGTCGGTGCGTCCGAGCTGCTCGAGCACCGGACCGCCGAAGTCCATCTTCTCGTTGATGTAGGCGTAGGCCCGCTGCAGCGGGTCGGAGGGGTCGGACTGGGTGGTGACCCACTCGGGCACGGGCGTGCTGGGCACGGTCCATGTCGCGGTCGGGGCCGTGCCCGACAGCTGCCAGGTGGCCATGCCGGTGGCGGTTCGGCCGACCAGGAGATCGGGTTGCCCGCTCACGACCGGGATGGCCCTGATGGTCGGGTACCGGACCGGGTCGTCCCACCCGTTGCCATCGGAGAGCGTGGCGAACGCCGAGCCGAGCGAGGTCCACGCACCGCCCTGCGCCGACCAGGACAGCAGGCCCGCCGAGGACCGGGCCAGCAGGTCGGTGGCGCCGTCGCCGGTGACGTCGGCGAGCTGGATGGTCTCGTAGTAGGGGGCCTGGTTCCAGCTGGATGCGGGGAAGGCGAGGTCGCCGACCGTGACCTGCCAGCCGGTGCCGTCGAAGCCCCAGGTCTCGAGGGCGCTCTGGCTGGCACCGATCACCTCCGCCCGGCCGTCGCCATCGACGTCGCCGGTGCGGATGGAGCCGTACTGCTCGGGCGAGCTCCAGCCGTTGAGGTCGGACCACTGCTCGCCGGCGGGGAACTGCGGCAGCAGCGTCCACACGTTCCCGGTGAGCTTCCAGGCAGCGATGCCCTCCGGTGTGCGGCCCACGACCTCGTCGGCGCCGTCGCCGTCGATGTCAGCCAGTTGGAGGGTCGACCAGTAGGACGGGGAGACGCCCCAGATGGTCAGCACGCCGTCGGTCGGGATGGACGGCAGAGCCGACCAGGTGTTGGTGGCGCTGTCGTAGGTGACCGCGTCGATGGTCTCCTCGTCCGGGTTCAGTCCGATCACGTCGTCGGTGCCGTTGCCGTCGAGGTCTCCGGTGTGGATCGTGCCGTACTGCGCCGGTTCGCCCCACCCGGCCGCGTCGGACCATGCCGGGCCGTTCGGCAGCACCGACCACGTGCCGGTGGCGAGGTCGGTGCCGGTGAAGGTGAAGGCGATGAGATGGTCGCCGTCCCGGGCGACGATCTCCGCGGTGCCGTTGCCGTCGAGGTCGGCGGTCTGGATGGTGGAGGAGTACTGCACCCCGTCCCATCCGGCCGAGTCGGCCAGCTGCGGGCCCGGCGCGACGGGCACCCACTGCTCGGGGTCGGGCTGGCCGTCGGTGCCCTGGGCCCACTCGTAGACCTCGATGTACACGCCGTCGCGGCCGAGCAGCTCGGTGCGGCCGTCGCCGTTGACGTCACCGGTGGTGATGGACTCGTAGCGGGAAGGGTCGCTCCACCCGCCCGCATCGGACCACGCCGGCTGGAGGAAGTCGCCGACCACCGCCGGGTTGGCGCTGGTGCACGAGGCGGGCTGAGGCGCCGTGGTGGGGGTGGTCTGGGCGTCGGCCGGGACGACCAGCCCGGCGAGGAGCGCGCCGGCGACGCCAACGCTCAGCGCGACCCGTGATCGAGCCTTCATCGGTCCTCTTGCCCCCTCGCTCCTGGCTGGAGCGTACTGAAGGTAGCAGTAGAGGTTGCCCCGGCAAGGGTTGGGCATGCAGACGGTTTCGACGCCCCAGGGGTGCCCGCCTACCCTTGGCCCCCATGTCGGACACGCCCGTCGCGCTCACCCCGAACCCCCGCACGGCCACCGTGGCCCTGCCCCGGATCTCTGCCGAGGAGGCCCGCGAGGCCATCCGCGCCGCCGGCGTCGCCCTGCTCGACGAGCGCCGCCAACTGACCCCCGACGAGATCGCCACCCTCGCCGCCGTGCCCGACCAGTCGGTGCCGTCGCTCGCCGCGCTGGCCCACGACGTGCGCCTCGAGTGGTGCGGCGACACCGTCGAGGTCGAGGGCATCCTCTCGGCCAAGACCGGCGGCTGCCCCGAGGACTGCCACTTCTGCAGCCAGTCGGCCAAGTTCGAGTCGCCCGTGCAGGCCATGCCGTTCCTCGACACCGCCGACGTCATCGCCGCCGCCAAGGAGACCGCCGCCCTCGGCGCCACCGAGTTCTGCATCGTGCTCGCCATCCGCGGCCCCGACGAGCGGACGATGGATCGCATCCTCGAGCTCGTCCCGATCGTGCAGGAGGAGGCCGGCATCAACGTGGCCGTCTCCGCCGGGATCATCGACGAGGACCAGGCCCGGCGCTTCGCCGAGGGTGGCGTCCACCGCTACAACCACAACCTCGAGACCGCCGAGTCGTTCTTCCCGAACGTCGTCACCACCCACTCGTGGGCCGAGCGCTTCGACACCTGCCAGCTCGTCCGCGAGCACGGCATGGAGCTGTGCTGCGGCGTGCTGCTCGGCATGGGCGAGAGCGAGGAGCAGCGCCTCGAGCTGCTGGGCCAGCTGCGCGCCGTCGAGCCCGACGAGGTGCCGGTCAACTTCCTCAACCCGCGTCCGGGCACCCCGTTCGCCGGCCGCCCGCTGGTCGAGCCGCTCGAGGCCATCCGCTGGATCGCCCTGTTCCGCCTGGCCCTGCCGTCGGTGATCCTGCGCTACGCCGGCGGCCGCGAGGTCACCCTC
>CAMFLJ010000019.1 GCA_945957335.1 uncultured Actinomycetes bacterium
CCATGGTGCAGGTCGCCCGGTGGGGGTGGCATCGCCTCGACCGGGTCGTCGCCGTGGCCGCGGCCGTCGGGGTCGTGGTGGCCGCGGTCGTCTTCCGGCAGACCTGGGGCTCGTCGTACTACGGGATCGTCGAGAGGGTGCTGCTGGGGGTGGCGCTGGCCTGGGTGGTGTGGCTCTGCGTCCGCCTGCTCCGCTGGCCTCCCGGCGCGCTCGACCGGGCCTCGGAGCCGTCGGGCCGCCGGTAGGGTCGGAGCCACTCGCGGCCGGCGCCGCGCCGCACCGGGGGGATCACGATGGGCATCGACTTCTGGCACACGACCGCGTGGATGGACCCGAGCGCGTACACGGGCCTGGCCCGGGCGTGCGAGGACGCCGGCTTCCACGGCGTGCTCGTCTCCGACCACGTCCTGTTCCCGACCGAGCTCGAGTCGGCCTACCCGTACGCGGTCGACGGCCAGCCAGGCTGGACCCCGGCGACGCCCTGGACCGACCCGTGGGTGGCCATGGCCGCGATGGCAGCGGTCACCGAGCGGCTGCGGTTCGCCCACAACATCTACGTCTTCCCCCTGCGCCACCCCGTCGAGGTCGCCAAGCTCGCCGGGTCGGTGGCGGCGCTCTCGGGTGGGCGCATCGCCCTCGGAGCCGGCGTCGGGTGGATGGCCGAGGAGTTCGAGATCCTCGGCGAGGACTTCCGCACCCGCGGCGCCCGCACCGACGAGGGGCTCGAGGTCTGCCGCAAGCTCTGGACGGGCGAGCCCGTCTCCCACGACGGCCGCTTCTACAGCTTCCCCACCTCGACCATGTCACCGGCCGCGCCCGGCGGAACCGTCCCGGTGCTCATCGGTGGGCACTCCGACGCCGCTCTCCGGCGGGCCGCCCGCAACGACGGCTGGATCGGCAACGCCTACCCGGTGGCCGAGGCCGAGCAGGTGCTCGACCGGCTCGAGGCCGTGCTGGCCGCCGAGGGCCGTCGTCTCGGCGACGACGACTTCGAGGCGATCCTCGGGCTCTACACCCGCGATCCTGCCGACTTCGTCCGCTTCGCCGAGCGCGGGGTCAAGGGCTTCCTGGCCGCGCCGGCGATGCGGGCCGACGACATCCACGGCTCGGCGGCGGCCACGCCGATCGAGGAGCGGGTCGCTGCCATCACCGCCTTCGGTGAGGCCGTGATCGCCCCCCTCAGCTCCTGACCGGCGTCCCGGGCGAACCGCCCCGCCGATCTGATCCCCTGCCCGGCTCGCCGGCCTGACCGGCGCGTCGCCGGGGATTTCCTGTGACCCCGGGAATAGCCCTGGCTATTTAGTGTTAAATCGCCCGACCGGCACACGACGGTCTCCCCACCCCCGATCATCCGGAGCAGAACGTCATGCGCACCCGTACCACCGCGACCCTCCTCGCCGGGGTCCTCGCCCTCGGCACCGTCGGCCTCGCCGCCTGTGGCAGCGACTCCAACTCGTCGTCGGCCACGACCACCACGGCCGCCGCCGCCGAGAAGACCACCATCGTCTCGGCCGCCGCCGCGAACCCCGACTTCTCGACCCTCGTCGAGGCCGTCAAGACCGCCGGCCTGGTCGACACCCTCAACGGCGCCGGGCCCTTCACCGTCTTCGCCCCCACCAACGAGGCCTTCGCCAAGCTCCCGGCCGGCACCCTCGACTCGCTGACCCCCGAGCAGCTCAAGTCGATCCTGACCTACCACGTCATCGCCGGTGAGGTGATGGCCAAGGACGTCAAGGCCGGCAAGGTCAAGACCGTCAACGGCGAGGAGATCACCATCGCCGTGGTCGGCGACAAGGTCACCATCACCGACGCCAAGGGCAACACGGTGAACGTCACCAAGACCGACATCACCACCGACAACGGCGTCATCCACGTGATCGACGGCGTGCTGATGCCGTGAGGTGAGCATCGGGCCGCCGGCTCCGGCCGGTGGTGGCAGCAGCGCCCGTCGACGGGCCCTGGGCCCCGTGCCCGGGGCCCGTCCGCGTCGCTGCAGCAGTCGGCCCGAGCCGTCCCACATAGGGCCGAAGGTCGGTGGTCGCGAGGGCCGACGGGCGTTGTGCCCGGCGACCTCGTCTGACATATCGTCAGAACTCATGGCCAACACCAGCACCACGTCGGGATATCGCCAGCTCATCGCGGGCGAGTGGGTCGACGGCAGCGACGGCACCTACGAGATCATCAACCCGGCCACCGAAGAGGTCGTGGCCGAGGCACCCGAGGCCTCGGCCGACGACGTCCGCAAGGCGGCCGCCGCTGCCGCCGAGGCCTTCCCGGCCTGGAGCCGCACCGACCCGCGAGAGCGCGCCGCCCTCCTCGAGGCCGCCGGCAAGCGCCTCGCCGAGCGCACCCCCGAGCTGATCCCGCTCGTCATCGCCGAGGCCGGCGCCACCTCCTCGGTGGGCTCGCTCATGCAGATCCCCGTGGCCATCAGCCGCTTCGACCGCTACGCCCGCGGCGCCGTGACCGACCTCACCCGCGGCTTCCCGCCCCAGCCGATCGGCGCCACCCCGCTCGCGCCCGGCGCGCTCATGGGTGGCGTGGTCAACCGCGTGCCCGTCGGCGTCGTCGCCTGCATCTCGCCCTACAACTTCCCGACCACGAACATGGTCGGCAAGGTCGCCCCCGCCCTCGCCGTGGGCTGCACGGTGGTCATGAAGCCGGCACCGCAGGACCCGCTCTGCGTGATCGAGCTGGCCAAGATCTTCGACGAGGTCGGCTTCCCGCCCGGCGTGGTCAACATCGTCACCGGCGCCAAGGCCGAGGTCGGCGCCGTGCTCGTCGACGACGACAACGTCGACATGGTGAGCTTCACCGGCTCCACCCAGGTCGGTATCAAGATCGTCGAGGCCGGGGCCCGCACGATGAAGCGCCAGCTCCAGGAGCTCGGCGGCAAGGGCGCCTGCGTGGTCACCGAGGACGCCGACATGGACAAGGTCGTCACCGGCGTGGCGTCGGTGTGGGCCTTCCACTCCGGCCAGATCTGCACCGCCCCCACCCGGGTCATCGTCCACCGCAGCCGCTACGACGAGCTCGTGTCCCGCCTGGCCGTGGCGGCCCAGGGCCTGAAGGTGGGCGACCCCCTCGCGGCCGACACGGTCGTGGGCCCGGTGATCTCCGGGGTGCAGCGCGACCGCATCATCGGCCACATCGAGAACGGCGTGAAGGAAGGGGCCGAGCTGGTGGTCGACGGCCGCGACCACGGCATGGACAAGGGCTTCTACGTGGGCCCGACCCTGCTCGCCGGCTGCGACAACGGCATGAGCCCGGTGCGCGAGGAGATCTTCGGCCCGGTCGTGGTGGTCATCCCCTTCGACGACGAGGACGAGGCGATCCGCATCGCCAACGACAGCGACTACGGCCTCATGTCCTACGTCTTCTGCGAGGACGGCGCCCGCGCCTACGAGCTGGCCACCCGCATCCGCTCCGGAGCGATCGGGATCAACACCGCCCAGCGCCACCACGAGGTCGCCTTCGGCGGCTTCAAGCTGTCGGGCATCGGCCGCGACGGCGGCGACTACGGCCTCGAGGCCTACACCGAGCTGCAGTCGGTGGTCTGGCCCGCCTGAGGGCGCGGACCGACTCCCACGGGGCCGCCGGCGGAGCCCGCGGCGCGCGTGGGCCAGACTGCAGGGCACACTCAACGGATACGCACTCGTCGCGCCGCACCCCGGCGTGGCGCTCATCTCCCAGGGGGGACCATGAAGGGCATCGTGTACACGGGCGAGAAGGGCGCCGAGGTGCTGGACGGCATCGAGGTCCGCGATCCCGGTCCCGGCGAGGTGATCGTCAAGATCATGGCGGCCGGCGTCTGCCACTCCGACATCACCGCGGCGGCCGGCATGTTCAACTGGCCGGCCCCCGCCGTGCTGGGCCACGAGGGCGCCGGCATCGTCGAGCAGGTCGGCACCGGCGTCACCAACGTGGTCGTCGGCGACCACGTCATCATCTCCACCCTCGCGGCGTGCGGCATGTGCAAGGCGTGCGGCGCCGGCAAGCCCACGCGCTGCCGCCAGACGCTCGGCAACATGGCCACGCCCTTCACCCTCAACGGTGACGAGTGCTGGAACTTCGCCGGCGCGTCGGTGTTCACCGAGCGCACGGTCGTGAAGGCCATCCAGGCCGTCGCCATCCCCAAGGACGTGCCGTTCACCTCGGCGTGCCTCGTGGGCTGCGGCGTCATGACCGGCGCCGGCGCGGTGATGTACCGCTCCAACGTCGAGGTCGGCCAGACCGCCGTGGTCTACGGCTGCGGCGGCGTGGGCCTCAACGCCATCCAGGCGCTGCGCGTGCGCCGGGCGAGCCGCATCATCGCCATCGACGTCGACCCGCAGAAGGAGGAGCTGGCCCGCCAGTTCGGTGCCACCGACTTCCTCAACGGTCGCAGCGACGACATCGTCGACCAGGTCCGCACCCTCGTCCCCTACAAGGAGGGCGAGCTCTACGGCCCGTTCGGCGCCGGCGGCGTCGACTGGGTCTACGACGTCGTGGCCCGGCCCGAGATCACGCTGAACGCCCTGAAGATGCTCGACTGGGGCGGCAACGTCGTCATCATCGGAACCCCCGGCGGTGACGCCAAGTTCGAGCTGCCCTACCAGGACTTCACCCAGAACGAGCGTGGCGTGATCGGCGTGCGGGCCGGCTCCTACAGCCCCCACGTCCACATGCCCCAGATCATCGACCTCTACCGCCGGGGCGAGTTCATGCTCGACGAGCTGGTCACCAACACCTACCCGCTCGAGGGCTTCCACGACGCGGTCCACGACATGGAGAGCGGCGGCGTCGCCCGCGGCGTGCTCACCTTCGACTGACCCGTCGGGCCCACCACACCTGGCTCGAACCGCGTCGCGGCCGGCGCTCCTGCGCCGGCCGCTCCGCGCTCACCCCTCTCCACCTTCCCCCCCCCGCACCCCTGATCATCGGAGGCCCCCCATGCCACTCACCCCCGAGTTCCACGAGCTCGCCGCCAAGGTCCGCAACTGGGGCCGCTGGGGCGACGACGACCGCATCGGCACGCTGAACCTCATCGACGACGAGGCCCGCCGCCGGGCCGCGGCGTCGGTCAAGAGCGGCCGGGCGCTGTCGCTGGCGATCCCGCTCTCGATCAACGGCCCGCAGATGGGCTTCATCGGCAAGCGCCAGAACCCGCTCCACACGATGCTGGAGATCAACGACCCGAGCATCCTCGACCCCGAGGGCCCGCGCTTCAGCGACGACATGATCGTGCTGACGCTGCAGGCGGCCACCCACTGGGACGGCCTGGCCCACGCGAGCTACGACGACAAGCTCTACAACGGCTACCCCGCCGACTCGATCAACGCGCTGGGCTCGACGATCCTCGGCATCGACCACGTGAAGACCCTCGTCGGCCGCGGCGTGCTGCTCGACGTGGCGCGGGCCAAGGGCGTCGACGTCCTCGAGGGCGGCTACGCGCTCACCCCCGACGACCTCGACGCCGCCGCCGAGCTGGCCAAGGTCGAGGTGCTGCCCGGCGACGTCGTGCTCATCCGCACCGGCGTCATGTCGATCCTGCACGCCGGCGACAAGCTCACCTACAACATGACCGCGCCGGGCCCGTCGCTGAAGACGGTCGAGTGGTTCCGCTCCCACGACGTCGCCGCGGTGGCTGTCGACCACGGCACCTTCGAGGTGTTCCCGAGCGAGGTCGACACCATGCCGCTGCCGGTGCACCTCCTGCACCTCGTCGACATGGGCATGACGCAGGGCCAGCACTGGGACCTCGAGGCGCTCGCCGCCGACTGCGCCGACGACGGCCAGTACTCGTTCCTGCTGTCGGCCTCGCCGGAGCCGGTCGAGATGGGTGTCGGCTCGCCCGTGAACCCCGTCGCCGTGAAGTAGCGGCGGCGTCCTTCCCGGCCCTCGGCCGGGCATCTCACCGCATCGAGCCCTCCGACGCCCGCCGCCTCCGCGGCGGGCGTCGGCGCGCCCGGACGGCGTCGGGAGGGGGTCGAGGTGTGCCCAACGACACAGGTGGGTGACGAAGGTCACACATTTTCCGGCCGAGTGGACTACGGTCCGCGCCGCAGGGGAGACCACCTGGGAGGGTGCGTGTGAAGCGATACCGATGGCTCGGTCTGCTGTTGATCCTCGGCCTGGTCGCCGCCGGGTGCAGTCGCAGCGACGACAGCGGCAACGGCGGGGGGACCACCACCACCAAGGCCGGCAGCGCAGGTTGCGACGGCGTGGCCCTCCAGGCCACCGACACCGGCGTCACCGCCGACACGATCACGATCCAGGTGATGGCCGACACCGGCTCGCCGCTGGCGCCGGGCCTGTTCCAGGGCAACGTCGACGCGGTGAAGGGCTTCGAGAAGTACATCAACGCGAACGGCGGCCTCGGCTGTCGTCAGCTCAAGGTCGAGACCTGGGACTCCAAGCTCGACCCGACGGAGACCAAGAACGGTCAGATCAACGCCTGCCAGACCGCGCTGGCGATGGTCGGCGGCAACTCGCTGTTCAACCCCGACGTGTCGGAGATGAACACCTGCGCCGACTCCAAGGGCCAGGCCATCGGCCTCGCCAACATCGCGGCCCTGGCGAACGACATCAACGAGCAGTGCTCGAACAACTCGTTCATCATCCAGGGCATCGCCGAGGACTGCCCGGCCAGCGGAGCGCCTCCCACCGGGAAGCGCACCCAGACCGCGCTCATCGGCCCGACGCAGTGGTACCAGCAGAACGTCGAGCCCAACCTCGTGGGCCTCTACCTGGTGCCGGGCGACCTGCCCACCACCGTGCAGTCCGCCACCACGCAGATCGCCGCCCAGGAGAGCATCGGCGTCAAGTGGATCGGGGCGCTCAAGGTGTCGGGCCGTGACGAGCAGTCGGCCTACACCCCGAAGGTGCAGACGGCCAGCGCCAACAACGCCAACTACGTCTACGACGGCTCCAACGACGTCGCCATGATGAAGATGCGGGCGGAGGCCAAGGCCCAGAACCTCCAGAACATCAAGGTCTGGGGCTGCTCGCTGGCCTGCTACACGGACAAGTTCAAGGCGGCCGGCTCCGACGTCGACGGCACCTACGCCTGGATGCAGTTCATCCCGTTCGAGGAGAAGGGCTCCAACGACGAGCTCGACAACTACCTCGCCAGCGTCGCCACCCCCGACTCCTTCGGGGCCCAGGCGTGGATGGCGGCGGTGCTCCTGCAGGACGCGGTGAACGACATCGTGCAGAAGGACGGCCCCAACGCCATCACCCGCCAGAGCCTGCTGGCGGCCCTCAACGGGATCAGCTCCTTCGACGCCCACGGCTGGATGGGCGCCAAGGACCCGAAGGGCGGGTTCTCCGACTGCTACGTGATGTTGCAGGTCGAGAACGGCGAGTTCGTCCGGAAGTTCCCGGCCGACAAGGGGACGCTCAGCTGCGACGCGAAGTACCTCACCCAGGTCACGATCGACCCGGCCGTCGAGGCGCAGAAGATCCAGTAGCAGCGCCGGCCTCCGGGCCGTTCGGGAGGGGCCGCCCGGCCCCTCCCACCACCACAGACATCCAACAGGGGGGATGCTCAGCGTGAAGCGATACCGATGGCTCGGTCTGCTCCTCGTGCTCGGTCTGGTGGCCGCAGCATGTGGGCGCAGTGACGACAACAGCGGTGGGACGGGGGGCGGCGGAACCGCCACCACGACCAACTCCAACGCCGCGTGCGACGGGGTGGCCCTCCAGGCCACCGACACCGGCGTCACCGCCGACACGATCACCATCCAGGTGATGGCCGACACCGGGTCGCCGCTGGCACCGGGCCTGTTCCAGGGCAACGTCGACGCCGTGAAGGGCTTCGAGAAGTACATCAACGACAACGGCGGCCTCGGCTGCCGCAAGCTGAAGGTCGAGACCTGGGACTCCAAGCTCGATCCCGGCGAGGCCAAGAACGGTCAGATCAACGCCTGCCAGACGGCGTTGGCGATGGTCGGCGGCAACTCGCTGTTCAACCCCGACGTCACCACGATGAACACGTGCGCCGACTCGAAGGGCGCGGCCACCGGCCTGGCCAACATCGCGGCGCTGGCGAACGACATCAACGAGCAGTGCTCGAACAACTCGTTCATCATCCAGGGCATCGCCGAGGACTGCCCGGCCAGCGGCACCCCGCCCACCGGCAAGCGCACCCAGACGGCGTTCGTGGGCAACGTGCAGTACTACCAGCAGAACGTCGAGCCCAACCTCGTGGGCCTGTTCCTGGTGCCGGGCGACCTGCCCACCACCGTGCAGTCAGCCACGACCAACATCGCCGCCCAGGAGAGCCAGGGCGTGAAGTGGGTCGGCGCCTACAAGGTGTCGGGCCGTGACGAGCAGTCGGCGTACACGCCGAGGGTCCAGGCCGTGGCCAGCGGCAGCGCCAACTACGTCTACGACGGCTCCAACGACGTCGCCTTCATCAAGATGCGGGCGGAGTCGAAGGCCCAGAACCTCCAGGGCGTGAAGGTGTGGGCGTGCTCGCTCGCCTGCTACACGGACAAGTTCAAGGCGGCCGGCTCCGACGTCGACGGCACCTACGCCTGGATGCAGTTCATCCCCTTCGAGGAGAAGGGCACCAACGCCGAGCTCGACAACTACCTCGCCTCGGTGGGGACGCCCGACTCCTTCGGCGCCCAGGCCTGGATGGCCGCGGTGCTGCTCCAGGACGCGGTGAACAACATCGTGCAGAAGGACGGCCCCAACGCCATCACCCGGGCGAGCCTGCTCTCCGCCCTCAACGGCATCAACTCCTTCGACGCCCACGGCTGGATGGGTGCCAAGGACCCGAAGGGTGGCTTCTCGAACTGCATGGTGATGCTCCAGGTCGAGAACGGTGAGTTCGTCCGGAAGTTCCCGGCCGACAAGGGCACCCTCGACTGCAACGCGAAGTACCTCACCCAGGTCACCATCGACCCGGCCGTCGAGGCCCAGAAGATCCAGTAGGTGGAAGGCCGCGAGGCCTGACGGCACCGGGGGTCGGGGCGAGCCCCGACCCCCGGGCCGCCGAACTGGAACGTGGTTCTCTGTGCCAGTGGTCACAGAGGTTGCTTGTTTCGGTTAAGGTCTCGCCCGCATCCAACACCTACAGGGGGGAATCACCGCGTGAAGCGCTACCGATGGCTCGGTCTGCTCCTCGTCCTCGGCCTCGTGGCCGGGGCGTGCAGCCGAAGCGACGACAGCTCCACCAGCAACAACAACGACTCGACGGCCACCACCACGGCGGCCAACAAGGCGTGTGACGGGGTCGCACTCCAGGCGACCGACACCGGCGTCACCGCCGACACGATCACCATCCAGGTCACGGCCGACACCGGCTCGCCCCTGGCGCCCGGCCTGTTCCAGGGCAACGTCGACGCCCTCAAGGGCTTCGAGAAGTACGTGAACGCCAACGGCGGCATCGGCTGCCGTCAGCTCAAGGTCGAGACCTGGGACTCCAAGCTCACGCCTGACGAGTCGAAGAACGGGCAGCTCAACGCCTGCTCGACCTCGCTGGCGATGGTCGGCGGCAACTCGCTGTTCAACCCGGACGTCACCACGCTCAACACCTGCAACGACTCCAAGGGCCAGCCCACGGGCATCCCGGACATCGCTGCTCTGGCCAACGACGTCAACGAGCAGTGCGCCAAGAACGCCTACATCATCCAGGGCATCGCCGAGAAGTGCCCGACGGGTGGCGGCGTGCCCTCCGGCCAGCGCGACCTCATCGCTTTCGTCGGCACGGCGAAGTACTACGAGACCCTCACCTCGCCGACCCCTCTGAAGGGTGAGTTCCTGGTGCCGGGTGACCTGCCCACCACCGTGCAGTCGGCCACCTACCAGATCGTCGGCCAGGCCTCGGTCGGCGTCCAGTGGATCAACGACGGCGTGAAGGTCAGCGGCCGCAGCGAGCAGTCGGCCTACACGCCGATCGTGCAGCAGCTGTCGTCGACCGGCTCCAACTACGTCTACAACGGCTCCAACGACAAGGTCATGATCGACATCCGCAACGAGGCGGCGGCCCAGGGCCTGTCGAACGTGAAGGTCTGGAGCTGCTCGCTGGCCTGCTACACCGACAAGTTCAAGAGCGCCGGCAGCAGCGTCGACGGCACCTACACCTGGATGCAGTTCCTGCCGTTCGAGGACAAGGGCTCCAACGCCGAGCTCGACAACTACCTCGCCTCGGTGAGCACGCCCGACTCCTTCGGTGCCCAGGCGTGGATGGCTGCGGTCCTGTTCCAGGACGCCATCAACAACATCGTCGAGAAGGACGGCCCGAACGCCATCACCCGGGCCAGCGTCCTGCAGGCGCTCAGCGGCATCACGTCGTTCGACGCCAACGGCTGGATGGGCGCCAAGAACCCCAAGGGCGGCTTCTCGGACTGCATGGTGATCATGCAGGCCAACGGCGGCTCGTTCGAGCGGGTCGAGCCCACCGAGAAGGGCAAGCTCAGCTGCGACCCGTCCAACCTCACCACGGTGAACATCGACCCGGTGGCCGCGGCCGCCAAGGTCCAGTAGCACCCGCAGTCCTGCAACACCAGCAGCACCTGAAACGACGCAACACCAGCAGCACCTGAAGCACCAGAAGCACCAGCAGCACCCGAGGGTGCGGGGCCCGGCCCGGCCGGTCCCCGCACCCTCCGACAACCACTCATCGAGCGCACTCCCGGGGGGACCATGTCGCTCAAGCCCTCACCGAGGTTGATCTCGGCCATCGCGGTGGCCCTGATCCTCCTCTACGTGATCGTCGCCAACTGGGCCGGCAACCCGTTCGACGCCAAGAACATCACCACGTTCCTGGTCGTCGGCATCGCACTGGGTGGCATCTACGCCATCCTCGCCGGTGGCCTCGTGGTCACCTACGCCACCACCGGCATCTTCAACTTCGCCCACGCGGCCATCGGCTGCTTCCTGGCGTTCACGTACTGGCAGTTCTCGGTGAAATGGGGGTGGCCGACCCTCGTGTCGCTCGTGGCCACCCTCGGCATCGTGGCGCCACTGATCGGCATCGGGCTCGACCGGCTCATCATGAAGCGGCTCAAGGACGCGTCGCTCGTGGTGCAGCTCATGGTCACCGTGGGCCTGATGCTCTCGTTCATGGGCATCACGCTCACCATCTGGAAGCCCACCAAGGCCCGGTCCCTCCCGCAGTTCTTCCGTGACACCAGCGGCGTCAAGATCGGCGACGTCACCGCCACCTGGCACCGCATCATCACGGTGGCCGTGGCCATCGGCATCGCCGTGCTGCTGCGCTGGCTCCTCTACCGCACCCGCCTCGGCATCTCGATGCGGGCCGTGGTCGACAGCCGCAGCCTGGCCGGGCTCACCGGCGCCAAGCCCAGCATCGTCTCGGGCACCTCGTGGGCGCTCGGCTGCATGACCGCCGGCCTGGCCGGCATCCTCATCGCCCCCGAGACGGGCCTGGTCGTCGACAACCTGGCCCTGCTCATCGTCGTGGCCGCCGCGGCCGCCGCCATCGCCCAGCTGAAGAGCCTTCCCTGGGCCATCGCCGGCGGCCTCATCATCGGCCTCGCCAAGTCCTTCACCGGTGTGTTCCTCACGTTCAACCAGAACTGGAGCTACGCGCCTGAGGCCATCCCGGCCGTCATCCTCTTCATCGCCCTGCTGTTCCTGCCCCAGGCCCGGCTCGAGACCGGCAAGGTGCGCCTCACCAAGCGCACCGAGCGGCTCACCAAGCCCTGGGAGGCGCTGCTCGGCTCGGCCGTCGTGTTCCTCCTGGTCACGGCGTGGGCCAAGGGCTGGATCCCGTGGTTCGGGGCCAACTTCGGCCAGCGCTCCGACGTGTGGCTCGGCCGTGGTGCCGGGTTCATGGTGCTCGGCGTGATCACCCTGTCGCTCGTGCCGCTGATCGGCTGGGCCGGCCAGGTGAGCTTCGCCAACTTCGCCATCGCCGGCATCGGCGCCGTGCTGTTCAGCCACTTCGGCGGCCAGCACGGCGACCCGAAGGGCATCCTCATCGTGATGGCCGTGTGCGCCATCGTCGGTGTGGTCGTGGCCCTGCCGGCCCTGCGGCTCAAGGGCCTCTACCTGGCCCTGGCCACCATGGCGTTCGCCGAGTTCACCGACAAGGTGATCGTCCGGCACCCCAACATGATCAGCCCCACGGCGAGCGGCACGCTGTTCGAGCCGCTGAAGCTGTTCGGCTTCCGCATCTCCACCGACGCCGGTGAGCGCCAGGCCTTCGTCATCTTCCTGGCCGCGGTGTTCAGCATCTTCCTGCTGCTGTTCATGCTCATGCGACGGGGCCGCTTCGCCCGCCGCTGGATCGCCCTGTCCGACAGCCCTGCGGCGTCGGCCACGATCGGCGTGAACCTCACCGTGCAGAAGGTGCTGGTGTTCGCCCTGTCCGGTGCGGTGGCGGGCTTCGCCGGCTGCATGCTCGGCCTGTCGTCGGGCGCCCTGCGGGTCGACTCGTTCCCGCTCTTCGCCGGCCTGCCGCTCGTGCTGCTGCTCGCCGTGCAGGGCGTGCGCTACCCGATCGCCGCCTTCATGGCCGTCATCGGGCTCGCCCTCTTCCCGGCGTTCAAGGAGCTGATGGGCGATCCCAGCTGGCTCAGCGCCATCGAGCTCATCGGTCCCGGCGTCGCCGCCATCACCATGGCGTTCCGCCCCGAGGGCGCGGTGTTCTACGCAGGGAGGGACCTCGCCCCCTTGCTCCCCTGGCGGGCCGACGCCAAGGAGGAGAAGGAGCTGGCCGACGCCAAGCTGCGCGAGCAGGACATCCGCCGCGACGAGATCGGCGAGATGGGCCTCAGCCGGCCCTTCACGCCCGACAAGGTGTCGCAGCTCGATCGCATCCTCGCCGTCACCGACGAGCTCGACGAGGCGCCGCTGGTGCCCTCGGCCAGCGCCGTCGGTGACCTCCACCCGGAGGGCCAGGGCCCCCGGACACCCGTCGGCGCGACCCCGGAGGGCTCGTCATGAGCGTGATCCTCACCACCGACGACATCGTCGTGCGCTTCGGCGTGCTCCAGGCGGTGTCCCACGCCAGCCTCGAGGTCCAGTCGGGCTTCATCACCGGGCTCATCGGCCCCAACGGTGCCGGCAAGACCACGCTCTTCAACGTGATCACCGGCCTCCAGGAGCCCACCCAGGGCTCGGTGAAGCTCGAGGGCACCGACATCACGGGCAAGAGCCCGTACCGCCGGGCCCGCCTCGGCATCGCCCGCACCTTCCAGAAGCTCGAGGCGTTCAGCAGCCTGTCGGCCCGTGAGAACGTGCTGGTGGCCGCCGAGCAGCGCCGGGCCTGGGACAAGTCGAAGTTCGACCCGGGGGCGATCGCCGACGAGATGCTCGAGCGGGTCGGCATCGCCGACGTCGCCGACTTCATGGTGGGCACCCTGCCCACCGGCACCGCCCGGCTCGTCGAGCTGGCCCGGGCCCTCGCCCTCGACCCCAAGGTCCTCCTGCTCGACGAGGCCTCCTCGGGCCTCACCGACGAGGAGACCGAGGAGATGGCCGAGCTGCTCAAGCGCCTCGCCGGCGACGGCCTCGGCATCCTGCTCGTCGAGCACGACATGAGCTTCGTCATGGGCACCTGCCAGTACATCTACGTGCTCGACTTCGGCCACGTGATCGCCCAGGGCACACCGGCCGAGGTCCAGTCCGACCCCAAGGTGCAGGCGGCCTACCTCGGCACCCTCGCCGACGCACCGACCGAGGAGGTCCCGGCATGACCGCCATCCTCGAGCTGCGCAACATCCGCGGCGGCTACGGCACCATCGACGTGCTCCACGGGCTCAACTTCACCGTCGAGCCCGGCCAGGTGCACGCCCTGCTCGGCCCCAACGGTGCCGGCAAGACCACGACGCTCGGCATCTGCAGCGGCCAGATCATCCCGTCGGGCGGCCAGCTGCTCATCAGCGGCCGCGAGGTGCAGGGCGCCACGTCCGACGCGCTGGCCCGGGCCGGCGTGTGCCTCATCCCCGAGGGCCGCGGCATCTTCCCGAACCTCACCGTCACCGAGAACCTGCGCATGTTCACCCATGCCGGGGTCTCGTTCTCGGACCTGCAGGACAAGGCCTTCTCGCAGTTCCCGAGGCTGAAGGAGCGTCGCAAGCAGGTGGCGGGCACGATGTCCGGCGGCGAGCAGCAGATGCTCGCCATGTCGCGTGCCATCTCCACCAGCCCGGCGCTGCTGCTGCTCGACGAGCTGTCGATGGGCCTCGCCCCGCTGATCGTCGAGGAGCTCTACGAGCGAGTCGCCGAGATGGCCGCCACCGGCATCTCGATCCTGGTGGTCGAGCAGTTCGCCTCCGCCGTCCTCGGCGTGGCCGACGTCGCCTCGATCATGTTGCACGGCCGCATCACCCGAACCGGACCACCTGCCGAGATCGCCGAGGAGCTGGCCGACGCCTACCTCGGTGCCTCTGCCGACCCCACGCCCGTCTGAACCCAACGGAGGAACAGCAGCACATGAGCGTCACCGACACCACCACCGACTCGTCCCCTCGCCTCCAGGAGTTCCAGAGCGAGGTCGACAAGCTGAAGGTCACCGGCGGCAAGGCCAACCCCGAGCGGGTGTGGCTCATCCTGAGCGTGCTCGGGATGATCGCCGGCGTCGTGCTCGGCCTGGTAGGCTTCCTGGCCACCCAGGGCACCAAGAGCAACCTCGACTTCGCCAGCTACAACGCGATGGGCAACTTCGGGATCGTCCTGACGGTCGCCTCGACCGGCGTGTTCATCGTGATGTCGCTGCGTCGGTACTTCCGCTACTGGCTCGTCCGCCTCATCTTCGAGCAGCGGGCCCAGACCGACCGCATCGTCGAGAGCTGAACCGCTGACGGCGCACCCACCGTGCGCCGCTCGCCGCCGGGCCCACGGTCCGCGGCGCAGAGAACCTGACGAAAGGCCCGAGGGGACACCCCTTCGGGCCTTTCGTCACTTCTTCCCCAACGAACGTTTGCTTACGGTCGCCCCAACGCCCGCGGACCGCGGGCCGGCGACCCCAGGGGGAGCGGATGACGACCATCGACCGGGCCGACGTGGACGGGGCGAGCATCGACGTGCTCGACCCGCAGCTGTACCAGGGGGATCCGCACCCCACCTACGAGTGGCTGCGCGACAACGACCCGGTGCACTGGGACGAGAAGAACCAGCTGTGGGTGATCTCGCGCTTCGACGACGTCGTGAAGGTGTCGATCAACCACGAGGTGTTCTGCTCGGGCAAGGGCATCCGCCCCGACCCGTCGGTCGACCTCTCGCTCATCGGGTACGACGGCGAGAAGCACCAGGCCCAGCGCCGCCTGATCAACAAGGGGTTCACCCCCAAGGCCGTGCGCGCCCTCGAGGAGCACATCCGGGCCCTGGCCGACGGCGCCATCGACGACGTGGCGGCCCGCGGCGAGTGCGACTTCGTCACCGACATCGCGGTGGCCGTGCCGATCACCGTGATCGCCGAGCTCATGGGCCTGCCGGTCGAGGACCGCGAGCGCTTCTGGCGGTGGTCCGACGACATGATGGCGGGCGGCTCGGCCGGCGACGGCCCCGAGTACGACGAGGTGCGCCAGAAGGCCACCGACGCCTGGGTCGCCTACACGACCTACGTCTCGGGGATGATCGACGAGCGCGCCGCGCTCTACCAGCGCCACAAGCGCGACGAGTCACAGGGCCTGCGCACCGAGCCGCTGCCGAACGACCTGGTGATGAAGCTGGTCGCCGCCGCCGAGGAGGGCGAGCTGGTCGAGGGCGGCCTCGAGTCGCAGCGCGACGAGCTGCTCAACTTCCTCGTGCTCGTGGTGGTCGCCGGCAACGAGACCACCCGCAACGCCATGTCGGGCGGCATGGTGGCCTTCTCCGAGAACCCCGACCAGTGGGCCCGCGTGGTGGCCGACCCGTCGCTGTGGGCCACCGCCACCGACGAGATCATCCGCTGGGTGTCGCCGGTGATGAACTTCGTGCGCACCGCCACCCGTGACAACGACATCCTCGGGGTCGACATCAAGGAGGGCGAGCGGGTGCTGATGCTGTACCAGTCGGCCAACCGCGACCCCCGCCACTTCGCCCGGGCCGACGAGCTGCTCGTCGACCGCGACCCCAACGACCACCTCGCGTTCGGCATCGGCGCCCACTTCTGCCTGGGCGCCAACCTGGCCCGACTCGAGGTCCGGGTGGTGTTCGAGCAGCTGGCGGCCCGCCTGCCCGACATCCGCATGGCCCCCGGCGCCGAAGTCCGCTACGCCCACACCAACTTCGTGCGCGGCGTGGAGTCGGTGCCGGTCGTGTTCACCCCGGAGCGCTGACTCCGGGGCGTCGGGGCCGGCGCCCTCGGGGTGCGCCGGCCCCGGCATCCGCGCGCCCCGGCGGCCTCGCGGTCGGAGCCGTCGCGAACTGGAACTAGATTGCAGTCGACGACGACACCGCATCTCAGGGGGACGCAGCACATGGGCATGCCGACCGACATCCCGATCATCGACACGATGATCGGGTTCCCGGCCAAGGACATGAAGGCGCAGTACGCCTTCATCACCCAGCAGACGAAGGACAAGGAGTCGAAGGAGGAGTTCGCCTTCCCGGCCGAGTACATGTTCAAGGCTCCGCCGGACAAGGAGAAGGAGCTCCGCGACGCCGACGACCCCGTCGGCTACACGCTGTCGCAGATGGACGCCTGGGGCGTGCAGACCGGCATGGTCGGCGTGAGCATCCGCGGCGGCGACGGCACCTCCGAGCAGGAGGCCACCGGCGTCGAGGCGCTCACCCGCTACCCCGACCGCTTCGTGGGCTCGGTCAACGCCGACCCCAACGAGGGCATGCAGGGCATCGAGAAGATCGTGAAGGCCTACGAGACCTACGGCGTGCGGGCCATCACCATGTTCCCCGCCGGCTGCTTCCCGCAGGTCGCCATCAACGACAAGAAGATGTACCCGATCTACGCCAAGGCGTGTGAGCTCGACATCCCGGTGTTCGTCTGCACCGGCATCCCCGGGCCCCGCCTGAAGTTCCAGGTCCAGCACGTCGAGCACGTCGACGAGGTCATGTACGACTTCCCCGAGCTCACCTACGTGGCCCGCCACGGCTGCCAGCCCTGGACCGAGCTGATGGTCAAGCTCATGCTCAAGTGGCCGGGGCTGCACTACTCCACCTCGGCGTTCGCCCCGAAGCACTACGACCAGCGCATCATCGACTACGCCAACTCGCGTGGGGCCGACAAGGTCATCTACGCCGGCTACTTCCCGATGGGCCTGTCGCTCGAGCGGATCATGACCGAGATGAAGGCCGTGCCCTTCAAGGACGAGGTCTGGCCGAAGTTCCTGCGCGGCAACGCCGCCCGGGTCCTCAAGCTCGACGCCTGATCCCTCCGGCCGGGCGGGCCCGTCCCGCTCGGACCACCGGCTCGTTCTGGCATGCGTTCTGCACCCGTAGGGGTGCAGAACGCATGCCAGTTCCGCGTCCGGGGGCGGTGACGGGGGACCGCTCCTACGATTGGCGCCCTCGGGGGGCATCTGGTGGCATGTCAGCGACCGGTCGCCCCCGTCCCCGATCCCGGCAGGTGAGCACACGATGGGCCTTCCCGACGACGTCTCGAGCGTCTCCGACGAGGAGTTCCGCGCCGAAGCCAAGGCGTGGCTCGCCGACAACCTGGTGGGTGAGTACGCGTCGCTGAAGGGCCGTGGCGGCCCCGGCGACGAAGAGGTGGGGTTCGACATCCGCGAGCGCTGGGAGAAGGTGCTCGGCGAGGCGGGGTGGATCGGCCTCGGCTGGCCCAGCGAGTTCGGCGGGCGCAACGCCACCGTCGGCCAGCAGATCATCTGGGCCGAGGAGTACGCCCGCGCCGAGGCCCCCGGGCGCGTGAACCACATGGGCGAGAACCTGCTCGGCCCCACGCTCATCGCCCACGGCACCAAGGAGCTGTGCGACCGCTTCCTGCCCGGCATCCTGAACGGCACCGAGCGGTGGTGCCAGGGCTACAGCGAGCCCAACGCCGGCTCCGACCTCGCCAACGTGCAGACCAAGGCCGTGCTCGACGGCGACCAGTGGGTCATCAACGGCCAGAAGGTCTGGACCTCGCTGGCCCACGTCTCGCACTGGTGCTTCGTGGTGGCCCGCACCGACCCGGGCTCGGCCCGCCACAAGGGCCTGTCGTTCCTGCTCGTGCCGATGGACCAGCCCGGCGTCGAGGTGCGGCCGATCATCCAGATCACGGGTGGTGGCGAGTTCAACGAGGTCTTCTTCTCCGACGCTGTCACCGACGCCGACCTCGTGCTCGGTGAGCCGGGCAAGGGTTGGGGCGTCGCCATGGACCTCCTGGCCTTCGAGCGCGGCATCTCCACCCTCGCCCAGCAGGTCGGGTTCGAGCGCGAGATGGACCACCTCATCCACGTCGCCCAGGAGCGCGGCGTCGCCTCCGACCCGGTGATGCGCCAGCGCCTCGTGAGCGCCTGGATCGGCCTCCAGCTCATGAAGTGGAACGGCCTGCGCTCGATGGGCTCGGGCGTGCCCGGCCCGGAGGCATCGATCTCCAAGCTGTTCTGGGGCCAGTGGCACTCCGACCTCGGCGAGCTCGCCATGGACGTCCTCGGCATGGACAGCCTCATCGCCGAGGGCTTCCCCTACGAGCTCACCCTCGACCAGAAGCTCTTCCTCTTCACCCGTTCCGAGACCATCTACGGCGGCAGCAACGAGATCCAGCGCAACGTGCTGGGCGAGCGCGTGCTGGGCCTGCCCAAGGAGCCGAACCCGTCGTGACCGTCCCCGACTACGTCCCCGCCCACGGCCTGCTGGCCGGCAAGAAGGTGCTCGTCACCGCCGCTGCCGGCACCGGCATCGGGTTCGCCGCCGCCAAGAAGGCCCAGGAGGAGGGCGCCACCGTCGTCGTCTCCGACAAGCACGAGCGGCGCTGCGCCGAGTCGGCCGCCGAGCTCGGCATCACCGGCATCCCCTGCGACGTCACCGTCGAGGACGACGTCCAGGCGCTCATCCGCGGCGCGGCCGAGGCGATGGGTGGCCTCGACGTGGTGATCAACAACGCCGGCCTCGGCGGCGAGGTGCCCATCGTCGACATGACCGACGACCAGTGGAACCTGGTGCTCGACGTCACCCTCAACGGCACCTTCCGCTGCATGCGCGCCGAGCTGCAGCACATGTACGCCAACGGTGGCGGCGTGATCGTCAACAACGCCTCGGTGCTCGGCTGGCGGGCCCAGGAGGGCCAGGCCCACTACGCGGCGGCCAAGGCCGGCGTGATGGCGCTCACCCGCTGCGCCGCCATCGAGGCCGCGCCCCACGGCGTGCGCATCAACGCGGTGGCGCCCAGCCTGGCCATGCACCCGTTCCTGGCCAAGGTCACGAGCGACGAGCTGCTCGACGAGCTCACCCAGCGCGAGGCCTTCGGTCGCGCCGCCGAGCCGTGGGAGATCGCCAACGTGATGATCTTCCTCGCCTCCGACTACAGCTCGTACATGACCGGCGAGGTCGTGTCGGTCTCCAGCCAGCACCCCTAGGTCTCCCGCCGCGAGCGGCCGCCTCGCCGCTGTGCGAAGGTGGCCCCATGGGGGAACCACTGCAGGCTGATGCCTGGGTCGCGACCGCGCTCGGCGACCCGACGAAGGTGCTGGAACGACAGACCGTCGAGGTCCGTCCGCCGGGACCGAACGAGGTTCGCGTCGAGGTCTCGACCTTCTGCGTGAACTTCAACGACACCGACATCGTGCGGGGCCGGTGGACGACGCTGCCGCTGCAGCCGCCGTTCGTGCCGGGCATGGACACGATGGGCGTGGTCGAGAGCGCCGGGCCGGGCGCCGAGCACTTCGTGGGGCGCCGCATCGTCGGCATCCCCGCCGGTGCCCACGGCGGCTTCGCCCGCCATGCGGTGGTCGACGCCACCAGCGCGATGCTCATCCCCGACTGGCTGGGCGACGTCGAGGCCACCGCGCTGCACTACCCGTTCCACCTCAGCTGGTTCGCGCTCCTGGAGCGCGCCGGCCTCGAGCCCGGGGAGACGCTGCTCGTGCACGCCGGCGCCGGGGGAGTGGGGTCGGCCGCCATCCAGCTGGGCAAGGCCTTCGGTGCCCGGGTGATCGCCACCGCCGGCGGCCCCGAGAAGGTCGCGTTCTGCAAGGAGCTGGGTGCCGACGAGGCGATCGACTACCGAGACGGCGGCTTCGCCGAGGCCGTGGTCGATGCCACCTTCGGCGCCGGGGTCGACGTGTGCCTCGACACCGTGGGCGGCTCGGTCACCCAGGAGACCTTCCGCTGCATGGGCATGAACGGCCGCATCCTGCTGGTCGGCTACGCCGAGGACATCACCAACGACGGCGCGCCGCTCAACCCGGCCCCGGCGATCTACGGCAACTTCGGCCTCCTCGGCGTGTGCCTGGCCTACGCCGCCGACCCGCTCGCCCACCGGATGATGACCGGGCTCAACTGGCCGTCACGGGCGTCCGGTGTCGAGGCCCACCAGCGCCTGCTGGGCATGCTGCGCGACGGCGACATCCGCACGGTCGTCACCTCGACGGTGCCCTTCGACGAGCTGCCCGAGGCCATGGAGCGCCAGGAGCGCCGCGAGACCATGGGCCGCACGGTCGTCCAGCTCGGCTGACCCAGGGGCGTCACGGCGCGGGCGCTTCGGTCCGGGCGCCGCACCACCGGTTCCCGTACGGGCCGCCCCGCACGGCCTCTCTCGCTTCTGGCATGCGTTCTGCACCCCTAGGGGTGCAAGACGCATGCCAGAACAGCACGCGCGTGTGGGCGCCGAGCGCGCGGCTCGCCGGTCAGGCGCCGCGGAAGGTCTGGATGGGGAGGTGGGTGGCCATCGCCGAGCCGGGCGGGCCGAGCAGGGCGTGGGCCCGCAGGTTGCGGCGGTGGAAGAGGATCAGCAGGTCCTCGTCGTGGGCGCCGGTGGCGGCGTCGGCCAGCACGAACCGCTCGAGCTCTGTCTCTTATACACATCTGACGCTGCCGACGAAGAGGATAGTGGG
>CAMFLJ010000020.1 GCA_945957335.1 uncultured Actinomycetes bacterium
ACCACTATCCTCTTCGTCGGCAGCGTCAGATGTGTATAAGAGACAGGGTTCATGGTGCCGGTCCACTCGCCGGTCACCATGCGCTTGAGGTAGCGCTCCTTCTGCTCCTCGTCACCGTGATGCATGAGCAGGTCGATGGCGCCCTGGGTGAGCAGCGGGGCCATCGAGAAGGCCATGTTCGCCGAGGAGATGAGCTCCTGCATGGCGATGCCGACGAGCCACGGGAACCCGCCGCCGTCGTACTCGACCGGGAACGGCACACCGCCCCATCCGGCCGCCACGTACTGGTGGTAGGCCTCGATGAAGCCCGGCGGCGTGCGCACCGCGTCGGTGGCGGGCTCGTGCTGGCTGCCGACGGTGTCGCCGACCCGGTTCAGGGGCGCGATGACCTCGGCGATGAAGCGGGCGTTCTCCTCGAGGACGCCCTTGATCGTGTCGGCGTCGAGGCCCTCGAAGGCGGGCAGCTCGCACAGCGCGCCCACGTCGGTGAGGTGGTCGAGCACGAAGTGGATGTCACGGAGGGGAGGTCGGTAGTCAGCCACGGGTTCGAGGCTAGACCCGCGCCCCGCACGGGCGGCAGGCGACCTACCGATCGGTAGCTTCGGGGCCCGCGCTGCCGCGACGACGTGCCAAGCTCCCGGGATGGTCGAGCTGACGTGGCAGGGGGACGTCGCCGTCGTGCGCATGGGCGACGGGGTGACGGACGACGAGAACCGCTTCGACGGCGACGCCGTGGCCCGGTGGCACGCCGTGATCGACGAGGTCGAGGCCAAGGAGGGCCCCTGCGCCCTGGTCACCACCGGGAGCGGGAAGTTCTACAGCAACGGCCTCGACCTGGCCTGGCTCGGCACCGAGGGCAACGACGCCCGCGGCATGCTCCGCGACCTGCACCGGCTCTGGGGGCGGATCCTCGGCTTCGGAGGGATCACGGTGGCCGCGGTGAACGGCCACGCCTTCGGCGCCGGTGCACTGCTCAGCTCGGCCCACGACCGCATCGTGATGCGGGCCGACCGTGGCTACTGGTGCATGCCCGAGGTCGACATCCACCTGCCGGTCGGCGAGGCGATGTCGAAGCTGCTGCTCGCCAACATCCCCCGCCGGGCGATCCTCGACGCCCTCGTCACCGCCCACCGCTTCACCGGCCCCGAGGCGCTCGAGGCCGGCATCGCCGCCGAGATCGCACCGGCCGACGAGGTGCTCGAGCGGGCCGTGGCCCACGCCGCCGCGCTGGCCCACAAGGACCGCGAGGTCATCGCGGTGCACAAGCGGATCCTGCACGGCGCCACCATCGACGCCCTCAACGGCGAGAAGCTCGCCTAGCCAGGGATCCGGGGCCGACTAGATCGCCGCGCCCGGGTCGGGCGGGATCTCCGAGCCGCCGCCTGCCGGAGCATCCGCGGGCGGCTCGTCGTCATCGTCCCAGAACTCGAAGGTGCCCTTGCCTCGGGCCTTCGCCTTGTACATCGCACCGTCGGCCGCGGCGACGACCGCGTCGACCTCGCGCAGCCGCTCGGAGGCCACGGCGATGCCGATCGACATGCCGACCTGGACGGTCTGGCCCTCGATGCGGATGGGCTGGGAGATGGCGGCGATGAGGCGGCCGGCGACGACGGCGAGCATCGACCGGTCGCCGTAGTCCTCGAGCAGCACGGCGAACTCGTCGCCACCGAGGCGCGCCGCGGTGTCGGTGTCGCGGACCACCGAGTGGATGCGGTCGGCGACCTCGGTGAGCACCGCGTCGCCCACCTGGTGGCCGTAGCGGTCGTTGATCGGCTTGAAGCCGTCGAGGTCGCAGAACATGAGCGCCACGGGGGTGCCGTGGCGCGTGTAGCGGTTGAGGGCGTGCTCGAGGCGGTCGTACACGAGGAGGCGGTTGGGCAGACCGGTGAGGTAGTCGTGGGTGGCGAGCTGGCGCAGCTTCTTCTCGGCCGACTTGAGGTCGGTGATGTCACGGGCGAACAGCGACACCGAGCGCGGCGCGCCCGGGCCGGCGGCGGCGCCCAGCGCCGGCCGGTGGGCCACGATGCGGGCCGACACGGGCATCGGGTGGCCGAGGCGCGTGCGCAGGGTGAGCTCGCCCTGCCAGCTGCCCCCGCCGAGCACCTGGGGCTCGATGACGTCGCGGTAGAGCGTGAGGCTGGCGGGCTCGAGCACGTCCTCGAGGCGCAGGGTGCCGTCGTGGAGGCGGACGCCGAGCACCTCGCGGGCGGCCCGGTTGCCGTAGCTGATGTGGCCGTCGGGGGCCGCGGTGAGCAGGAAGTCCGAGCCCTCCTCGAGCACCTCGGCCAGGCCCGAGGGCAGCGGCGGCGGAGCGTCGGCGGGACCGAAGTCGAACACCTGGAGCACGATCCCTTCGACCTGGCCGGTGGGGCCGTAGGCGGCGCTGACGTGGGCCCGGACCGGCCAGCGCACCCCGGCCAGGCCGGCCGGCGAGACGGCGAGCAGGCACTCGAAGGCGTTGCGGCCGCGGCCGACCACCTGGGCGATGCGGTTGGTCACGCGGTCGCGCTCGGCCTCCTCCACGAGGTCGACGAGCAGCGAGCCGCGGACCTTGTCGGGGGTGGCACCGAGCAGGTCGGCGAGCACCGGGTTGGCGTGCAGGAGCACCCCGTCGGCGCCGAAGAGGCCGACGGCGACGGGCATCGTGTCGAACACGTCGGCGGCCAGCGGGCGGGCGCGACGCCGCGGCTCGCCCGCGGCCGGCCTCGCTCCTTCGTCGTCGCTCATCCGTGCTCCCACCACCAGGCGGGGGTCGCCACCACGGCGCGTGGCGGGCTCCGACCCCGGGCCAGCCTACGGCTTGACCACGCTCCGTGACCATCCCCCGGCCACACTCTGCGCGCTCGCGATCTGCCGAGGACCGCTCCGGACCCACGTTCTCCCTGCTCAGCGGTGGTTTTCGCCAGATGGTCGCCGTCCCACCGACGGGAGCGCCCGGCGGGCCCCACTCCCCCGACCCGGCCCCGACGACGTGTGTAGCCTCCCGGCATGAACGATGACCGGGGGCACATCGAGAACCTGCTGTACCGCTACGCCGAGCTGATCGACGCCGGCGACTACGACGGCATCGGGCAGCTGTTCGCCCACGGCGCCATCTGCGCCGAGGACGGCACGCCGATGGCGACGGGCGCGGAGCAGGTGGCCAAGCTCTACACCAACACCACCCGCAAGTACCCGGACGGCACGCCGAAGAGCCAGCACGTGCTCACCAACCCGATCGTCGAGTTCTCCGACGACGGGCTGAGCGCCACCTGCCGGGCCCGGTTCACCGTGCTCCAGCAGACCGACGAGCTGGCCCTGCAGCCCATCATCGCCGGTGGCTACGTCGACTCGTTCGAGAAGGTCGACGGCACGTGGCGCTACGTCGCCAAGCGCATGGGGCCGCGCCTCTACGGCGACCTCTCGAAGCACCTGCTGATCGACATCCCCACCGAGTGACCGCCCTGCCGCGGCACCGGCCGACGCCCGCGGAGGGCACCACGTGAGCGACCTGTTCGACATCTCCGGCAAGACCGCGCTCGTCACCGGCGGCAGCCGCGGCATCGGGCTGATGATCGCCCGCGGCTTCGTCGAGGCCGGCGCCACCGTGTTCGTGTCGTCGCGCAAGGCCGAGGTGTGCGAGCAGGTCGCGGCCGAGCTGGGCGAGGTCGGCACCTGCGTGGCCCTCCCGGCCGACCTCTCGACCGAGGACGAGTGCCGGCGCCTCGCCGACGAGGTCACCGCCCGCACCGGCGGCACCCTCGACATCCTCGTCAACAACGCCGGCGCCACGTGGGGCGCGCCCCTCGACGACTTCGACGACGCCGCCTGGGACCGCGTCATCGACCTCAACGTGAAGGGCGTGTTCCACCTCACCAAGTTCCTGCGCCCGGCGCTCGCCGCCGCGGCCACGGCCGAGGACCCGTCGAGGGTCATCAACATCGGGTCGGTCGACGGCATCCGGGTGCCCACCCTCGAGACCTACTCGTACTCGGCATCGAAGGCCGCTGTGCACCAGCTCACCCGGGTGCTGGCCAGCCGCCTGGCGGGCGAGCAGATCACCGTCAACGCCATCGCCCCCGGCCCGTTCGAGTCGAAGATGATGGCCGCCACCCTCGAGGCGTGGGGCGACGCGATCCGCGAGCAGATCCCCCTGCGCCGCATCGGCGAGCCCTCCGACATGGCGGGCACCGCGATCTTCCTCAGCTCGAAGGCCGGCGCCTACCTCACGGGCGTGGTGCTGCCGGTCGACGGCGGCATCGTCGGCACGCTCTGAGCCTCGGCGCGCTCTGACCCTCGGCACGGCCCGGCCGGCCGTTCGCCGGCTACGTGAGGGCGATGAAGCCGACGACGCCGACCACGAGCAGGAAGATCACGATCGCCGCGATCACCCACGTGGTGGTGCCACCCCGGCCGCTGTTCACGCCGAAGTCGACGACGTCGCGCCGGCTCTGCTTCATGCGGTGGGCGTCGTTGGCCGGCGTGCCCACCTTCGGGAGGTGGCGCTGCGGCTTGCGGGGCTTGGCGGTCTTCTTGTGGTTGGCCACGGCGGGCGACGATAGCTGTCGGGCCGCCCGGCCCGCCCGGACGGGTCCGAGGCCCCGGGTGAGCGGCGGTCGGCCTCGGTAGCGTGACCGTGTGAGCGACCACCCGCCCGGCACCACGATCGTCGACATCTTCTGGCGCAACGCCGCCCGCTACGGCCCCCGACCGGCGCTGCGGCGCAAGGTGGGGCGCGAGTGGGAGGTCACCAGCTGGGACGACTACGCCGAGAAGGTCCGCCACGTCGCGGGCGGCCTGATCCGGCTGGGCCTGGCCCCCGGCGAGCGCGTCGGCGTGCTCTCCGCCAACCGGCTCGAGTGGCACCTCGCCGACCTCGGCGTGCTCTCCGCCGGCGGGGTCACCGTGCCCGTCTACCCCACCAACTCCTCGAGCCAGGTGGCCTACGTGCTCGGCCACTCGGGGTGCCGGTTCCTGTTCGTCGAGGACCTCGACCAGCTGGCCAAGGTGCTCCTGCGCCGCGACGAGCTGCCCGACCTGCAGCGCATCTTCGTGTTCGACCGCGGCGAGGGCCTCGACCACGAGTTCGTCGGCGACCTCGGCGACCTCGACGCCCTCTCCACCGACGAGCTGGCCGAGCACCCCACGGTGCTCGACGACCGGGCCCGGGCGATCCACGCCGACGACCTCGCCACCATCGTCTACACCTCGGGCACCACCGGCCGCCCCAAGGGGGCGATGCTCACCCACGGCAACATCGCCGCCAACATCGACAACATCACGAGCGTCGTGCCGGTGGGCCCCGACGACCGCTTCCTGTCGTTCCTGCCGCTCTCGCACATCGCCGAGCGCACGGTGAGCGACTTCGGCGAGGTGCTGGCCGGCGGCGAGACCTGGTTCGCCGAGAGCCTGGCCGCCGTGCAGGAGGACCTCCAGGCCTGCCGGCCCACCATCTTCTTCGCCGTGCCCCGCGTCTGGGAGAAGTTCCGCGAGGGCGTGCGCGAGAAGGTCGAGCACCTCAACCGGCCCGAGCGGGTGCTGGCCGAGCGCTACCTCCACCTGGCGGCCCGCAAGGGCGGCGTCACCGGCGCCGGACCGGCGCTGTCGATGGTCGAGGCCGCCCAGTACCGGGCCCTCGACGCCCTCATCGGGCGCACCATCCGCGCTGAGCTCGGCCTCGACAAGGCCCGCTACCTCGTGTCCGCCGCCGCGCCCGTCCACCCCGACCTGCTGCGCTGGTTCCACGGGCTCGGCCTCCCGGTGGCCGAGGTCTACGGCCAGACCGAGAACTGCGGCGTGTCCACCATGAACCCGCCGGCCGACATCCGCATCGGCACCGTCGGGCGGGCGGTGCCCGGCGTCGAGCTGCGCATCGCCGACGACGGCGAGATCCTGTCGCGGGGCCGCAACGTCACCACCGGCTACTACCGCGACGAGGCCGGCACCGCCGAGCTGCTCGACGCCGAGGGCTGGATGCACACCGGCGACCTCGGCCGCCTCGACGCCGACGGCTACCTCACCATCACCGGCCGCAAGAAGGACCTCATCATCAACGCGGCGGGCAAGAACATCTCACCGCAGGAGATCGAGACCCGCCTGCGCTACGAGCCGCTCATCTCCCAGGCCGTGGTGGTCGGCGACGGCCGCCCCTACCTCACCGCGCTGCTCACCCTCGACGTCGAGGCGCTCGTCGAGTGGGCGTCGCTCCACGGCCGCAGCGGCACCGTCGAGCAGCTGTCGTCCGACCCCGAGGTGCTCCAGGAGGTCGCCGAGAGCGTCGAGCGGGTCAACCTCGAGCACGCCCGGGTCGAGGGCATCAAGCGCTGGCACGTGCTGCCCCACGACCTCACCGTCGCCGGGGGCGAGCTCACGCCCACCTTGAAGGTGAAGCGGCAGGTGGTGGCCGAGCGCTACGCCGGCGTGATCGACGAGCTCTACGCCCGGTAGCCCGCGGCCACGACCTCGCCGAGGGCCTGGTGCAGGCACTCGCACAGCAGGCCGGGGTCGTCGACCGCGGCGACGTCGCACGACACGCCGATGCACGCGGTGTCGCCGTGCGACATCAGGGTGATCGACAGCGCCGAGCCGCTGGCCGGGGCGAACGGGTACTCGCGGATCAGCTCGGCACCGGCGATCCACGACCGCATGGGGATGCCGGGCACGTTCGACGCGACCAGGTCGACGTTGGTGAGCATCGACCGGAACACCGAGGCGGTGACGGGCGGCGGGAGCAGGTCGAGGGCGGCGGCGAGGCCGTCGGTGAGCTCGACCGCAGGCTCCTTCTGCCACGCCCGTGCCCGGCGGCCGACCTCCTTCATCCGCATCACCGGGTCGGCGATGTCGGCCGGGACGCTGAAGCGGGCCGGTGTGAAGTGGTTGCCCACGAAGTCGTCGTCGGAGCCGCGCAGGTTGATCGGCATCGTGATGCGGAGGGTCTCGAGGTTGGCGGCGTGGTGCGAGTGGTAGCGCGACACGCCGCCGACCACCGCGGCCAGGAAGGCGTCGTTGATCGAGCCGTCGGCGGCCTTGCCCGCACGGCGCAGGTCCTCGACCGGCACCTCGAGCACCCCGAGGCGGCGGGTGAGGCTGCGGCCGTTGAGCACCGACGACGGCGAGGCCGACATCGGCTTCAGCAGGCGCCACGTGGACGGCACGAGGGCAGGCAGGCGGGGCAGCAGGTGCATCGCCGTGCCCGGCACCTGGCCGAGGAGGCGGATCGCCCCGCCGACCTGGTCGGCCATGGCTCGGGCCAGCATCTCGATCGAGCCGGGGAGGCCGGGCGGGCGGCCGTGGTGCGGAGGCACCGGGGCGTCCATCGGCACGTCGGCACGGTCGTCGAGCAGCGCGAGGGCCAACTCGACGCCGCCCACGCCGTCGGTGAGCGAGTGGTGCACCTTCTGGATCAGCGCGGCGCGGCCGTCGGCCAGGCCCTCGACCACGGTGAACTCCCACAGCGGGCGCTCACGGTCGAAGGCCGCCATGGCGATGGGCTGGGCGATGGCCAGCACGGCCGAGAGGTCGCGCGGCTCGGGCGCCTGCACGCGGCGCAGGTGGTAGGAGAGGTCGAAGTCGGGGTCGGGCACCCAGCGGGGCGGGCCGAGGCCGAAGGGCGTGGTGACGACGCGCTGGGCCAGGCGGGGCACCTTCACGGTGGCCGCGTCGAGGCGGGCCACGAGGCGCTCCCAGTCGGGGGCACGGTCGAAGAGGCCGACGGCCACGATCGTCGATCGCAGCACCGGGTCGTGCTCGATGTGCCAGAGCACCGAGTCGGCGGGGCTCATGGCCTCACGGAGGCGCACGGTGGAACCGCCGGCAGGGGCGGAGGGGACCTGGTCCTGGTTCGGTTGATCCGACACCGGCGATCCTCCTTCCTGGTCGGCGTTCGGCCTACCTGAATCGACCGTACAGCCGACGGCCTTGAGCGGGCGAGCACTACGTTCGGTCGCGGATGAGCGAGCTCGGCCCCATGCCCCCCACCCCCGACGTCGGTCCGGCGGCCCCGGACGCAGGCGAGCTGCAGCCCCTGGCCCCCGGGGTCTGGGCCTGGATCGGCACCGACGGCACCGGTCGGCCCGGCCCGAACGCGGGCGTGGTGGTCGAGGACGACGGCATCACGCTGGTCGACGCGCTGAGCGCGCCGTCGGCGGCCCGGGCGCTCAACAACGAGCTCGCCGCCCGCTTCGGCGTGCCCGTGCGCCGGGTCGTCTACACCTCGAGCCACGTCGGCTCGGTGGGCGGCTCGTCGGTGTTCTGGATGGCCGCCCGCTACGGCCGCCCCCAGACCAGCGCCCTGATGGAGCAGCCGGTGCCGGTCGACGCGTACCGCCGCCTGGTGCCCGGGTTCGCCCACGACTACGACGACGAGGCCTTCGCCACCCGGCCCGTCTCCCACGTGGTGGCCACCGCGGCGTGGCTCACCCCCGTGGTGTGCGCGGTGCCGGTGCAGGGCGCCCAGGCCGAGAACCTGGTGGTGCTCGTGCCGTCGGCCGGGGTCCTGTTCGCCGGCGCGATGGCGTCGTTCGCCACCACGCCCAACGCCTACGACGGCGATCCGGAGCAGTGGGCCGACACCCTCGGCGAGCTGCGCGACCAGGCCACCGTCGTGGTGCCCGGCGTCGGGCCGGTGGGCGGCCCCGACCACCTCACCGCGCTGCAGGCCTACCTCTACGCCGCGGTCGACGCCGGTGGCGACGCCCGCCGGATCCCGGCCGGGCCGTGGGACGACTGGGCCGACCGCGACCTCGACGAGGTGAACGTCGAGCGCGCGCTGCGCCTGGCGGGGGATGATCCAGGGGTGCCGGTGGCGATGCTGCGCCGGCTCGGCCTGGCCTGAGCCGGGCTCGCGAGACGGGATGACGACATGACCACCGGCAACAACTCGTGGCGGACCGAGCGGGGCGAGGGCGACGTCGTGCCCGAAGCGGTGCCCGCAGCCACCACCGTGCTCGTGCGCGACGGCGCCGACGGCATCGAGGTGCTCATGTGCCGCCGCAACTCGAAGCTGGCGTTCGCCGGTGGCGCCTGGGTGTTCCCCGGCGGCCGCGTCGACCCGGGCGACTGGGACGGCGACCCCACCGACGACCTGCGCGACAGCCGCACGCTCGACGCCGCCCGGCGGGCCGCGGTGCGCGAGGCCGCCGAGGAGTCCGGCGCCGAGGTCGACCCCTCGACGCTCGTGCTGATCTCGCACTGGACGCCCCCGATCGAGGCCCCGAAGCGCTTCGCCACCTACTTCTTCCTCGGCCCCGCCCCCACCCAGGTGGCCGAGCTCCACGCCGACGGCGGCGAGATCCACGAGATCGGCTGGCTGCAGCCCGCTGCGGCCGTGGCCGCCCGCAACGCCGGCGAGATCGACCTCGTGCCGCCGACCTACATCACCCTCGAGCACCTGTCGGCCTTCGCCACCGTGGCCGAGGCGCTCGACCACTTCACCCACCGGCGGCCCGAGCACTTCCAGACCCACTTCGTGCGCACCGAGGGCGGCATGGTGGCCATGTACGAGGGCGACGTCGCCTACGGCACCGACGACCTCGACCGCGCGGGCGCCCGCCATCGGCTCTGGATGCTCCACGACGGCTGGCGCTACGAGCGCACGCCCTGAGCGCTCCACGAGGCCACGCGCCCGCCCGTCCGCCTGGCAAGCTCGGGCCGTGAGCGCCGCCGACACCCCCCGTCCCGTCGGGCGCCCACGCGACCCCCAGGTCGACCGGGCGGTGATGGAGGCCACCTTCGCCATGCTCGCCGAGGCCGGTTACGACGGGCTCACGATCGAGGCGGTGGCCCACACCGCCGGCGTGTCGAAGAACGCCATCTACCGGCGCTGGCCCGACAAGGTGGCCATGGTGCTCGACGCCATCCGCACGATGGCCCCCCACGACGACCTCGAGGTCGACACCGGCGACGTGCGCGCCGACATGGCCACCATGCTGCGCGGGATGGTGGCCAAGTTCCGGGAGGTCGACGGCCGCCTGGCGTTCTCGCTGGCGTCCGACCTCCAGCGCCACCCCGAGCTGGGCGACGCCGTGCGCTCGGGGCTGATCGAGCCCCGCCGCCGGGAGCTGCAGGACCGGGTGCAGCGCGCCGTCGACGACGGCCAGCTGCCGGCCGACGCCGACGTCGAGCTGCTCACCGACGTGGGGCCGGCGCTGCTCTTCCACCGCTTCATGTTCGACGGCGTGGTGCCCGACGACGACTTCGTCGACCGCGTCATCCGCCAGTTCTGGGGCTGACCGGCCGCGGCCGGTCGGGCTGGATCAGCGGCGCGGGCTCAGCAGCCGCACATGCCGCCGCAGCAGCCGCCGCCCGAGGGGCGCGGTGCCGACGACGGGGCCGGCGCCGACGCGCCGGAGACGCCGACCGAGGCGAACATCGACAGCAGGCGCCGTGAGCCGGCGTGGCCCTGCGGGCAGTCGATGGGGTCGGAGGCCTCGGCCATGGGCCGACGGGCCTCGAACGTGTCGTCGCAGATCGGGCAGCGGTACTCGTAGAGCGGCACGGCGTGATCCTACGGGACGAGGCGAGTGCCCTGGCCAGGAACGTTCGTGGGTGGATCGGCGAGCAAGGGTCGTCGCTCGCAAGGACGCAGGACGAAGTACCTGCCTTGTCCAACTGCGAGGACGAGGACGCCGCGAGCGGAGGCCCTGGCCGGCGAGACGCTGCAGAGGTTCGTGGTCAGGGCACTAGGACAGGATGCGCGAGACCAGCTGCACGGCCTCGAGCAGCAGCGGCAGCAGGATCAGCGCCAGGAGGAACATCGCCACGCCCCGCCGCCAGCCGCGGGCCCGTGCGGCGCCACGGCCGAACGCGCCGAACCGCTCGATCTCGCCCTCGACGGTCCACTGGTTGTGCTCGAACGCCGGGAATCCCTCGACGCCGACCTCGGCCTGGGCCTCGGCCTGCTCGAGCTCCCACGCGAACGGGTCGAGGTCGGTGCCCTCGTCGTCGAGCGGCAGCTCGCTGGGGTGGCGGGGCCGGTCGATGTGGCGGGTGCGCACGCGGGGCGGGCCGATGGGGCCCGACGGGGTGTCGGCGAGGCGCCGGTTCCACCCCTCGACGTCGAAGTCCTCGTCCTCCGCGGCCACGGCGCAAGGCTACGCCCGTCGCCCCGGGCCGCGCCGGGCGGACAGATCCACGGCCGCGAGTGGCCCGACGCCCCTGCCCGTGGCCGGACCTGGGCGCCTACCGTGGGCGGCGTGGGGGACATGGACTCGATCGACCTGACCGACCTCGACAACTTCGCGGACGGGTTCCCGCACGAGCTGTTCGAGATCCACCGGCGAGAGGCCCCGGTGTGGTGGCACGAGCCCACCGAGCACACGCCCGACGGCGAGGGGTTCTGGTCGGTGGCCACGTACGACGAGGTGCTCGAGGTGCTCCACGAGCCCGAGGCGTACTCGTCGGAGACCGGCGGCGATCGCCCCTACGGCGGCACCCTGCTGCAGGACCTGCCGGTGGCGGGCCAGGTCATCAACATGATGGACGACCCTCGCCACGCCCGGATCCGGCGCCTGGTGAGCTCGGGGCTCACCCCGCGGATGGTCCGCAACCTCGAGGACGAGCTGCGGCGCCGCACCCGCAACCTGCTCGACGCCGTGCCCGACGGCGAGGACGTCGACTTCCTCGTCGAGGTCGCGGCCGAGCTGCCCATGCAGATGATCTGCATCCTCCTCGGCGTTCCCGAGACCGAGCGGCACTGGCTCTTCGAGGCCGTCGAGCCGGGGTTCGACTACCGGGGCTCGCGCAAGGCGTTCGAGGGCGCCGGCGCCTCGGCCGAGGAGGCCAGGGCGCGCATGCAGGCCTACGGCGCCGAGCTGGTGGCCGAGAAGCGGGCCCGGCCGGGCGACGACATGCTCTCGCTCGTCGTGCAGGCCACCCTCGACGACGTCGACCCGCCCCGCCTCACCGACCCCGAGCTCTACGCCTTCTTCTCGCTGCTCTTCACCGCAGGGTCGGAGACCACCCGCAACGCCATCGCCGGCGGCCTGGCCGCCCTGGTCGAGCGGCCCGACCAGCTCGACCGGCTGCGGTCCGACCCCTCGCTCATGCCCACCGCGGTCGACGAGCTGCTGCGCTGGACCACCCCGTCGCCCTCGAAGCGCCGCACCGCCACCCGGCCCGTGGAGCTGCTCGGCGTGGCCATCGCCCCCGGTGACAAGGTGCTGGTGTGGGAGGGCTCGGCCAACCGCGACGAGGACACCTTCGCCGACCCGATGCAGCTCGACGTGGGCCGGGCCCCCAACCCGCACCTCACCTTCGGCCACGGCATCCACCACTGCCTCGGCGCCAACCTGGCCCGCCTCGAGATGACGGTGATGTTCGAGGAGCTCCTCCCCCGCTTCGGCGCCATCGAGCTGGTGAGCCCACCGGAGTGGACCCGTAGCAACCGCCACACCGGCCTGCGCCACCTGTGGCTGCGGATGGAGCGGTCCGCGACGTGAGCGGGGACCGCGCCTCGGCGTGAGCGCCGCCGCCCGGGTGCCGACCCGGGGGCCGGGACGCGGGTGTCTGGTAGAACGGCAGGCCGGTCGCGGCACCAGGCGACCATCGCACGACACCGACTGGGGACTGACATGAGCGTTGACGAGGACCTCCTCTGGGAGATCGACGACAAGGGCGTGGCCTGGCTCACGCTGAACCGGCCCGACGCCGCCAACGCCATCACCCCCGACCAGCGCAACCGCACCATCGAGCTGATGGAGGGCGCCAGCAACGACCTCAACGTGCGCTGCGTGGTCATCACCGCGGCCGGTGAGCGCCACTTCTGCACCGGGGCCGACCTGCGGGTGTCGCGCATCCCCGAGAACCCCGGACCGGCCGACAAGCCCGACAAGGCGCTCGGCGACGTGGGCCGCAACATCAAGCGGGGCGCCCAGCGCCTCGTCGCCTCGATCATGGACTGCGAGAAGCCGGTCATCGCGGCCGTCAACGGCACCGCGGCCGGCATCGGCGCCCACATCGCCTTCGCCTCCGACCTCGTGATCGCCGCCGACAACGCCAAGTTCATCGAGGTGTTCGTGCGCCGCGGCATCACCCCCGACGGCGGCGGCGCCTGGATGCTGCCGCGCCTGATCGGCATGCAGAAGGCCAAGGAGCTCATCTTCTTCGGCCGCGACTGCAAGGCCGACGAGGCCGAGCGCATCGGCCTGGTCAACCGGGTCGTGCCCCAGGCCGAGCTCCGTGCGGCCGCCGAGGAGTGGGCCGGTCAGCTGGCCGAGTCGCCCACCAAGGCCCTGATGCTGTCGAAGTGGCTGCTCAACCGCTCGATGGAGTCGCCCCGCGGCCTGGCCTTCGAGGACGAGGCCTGGGCCCAGGAGCTGGCGTCGTACACGCGCGACTTCAACGAGGGCGTCGAGGCCTTCAAGGAGCGCCGCGACGTCGAGTACCGCGGCTGGTAGCTCCGGCTCCCCTCAGCGGGGCCCCCGACCACGACCCACCCTTCCTCGTTCTGGTGGAGGTTTGCCCCCCGATTCGGGAGGTGAACCTCCACCAGAACCGCGTCTGGGCCCTCGCGCGTCGTTGCCGGCACCGGATCAGACCGGCGACCGCGGCGGGTCAGGTGGGGGTGCGGACGCCGGTGAGGGTGCCGAACAGGATGCGGGCGATGGTCTCGACCATGGCCTCGCGCGACGTGCCCCGCTTCTCGAACGACTCGCGGTAGCTGGGCACCCGGTCGAGCACGGAGAGCATGGCGCCGGCGGTGGCGTCGGGGTCCATGCCCTGGGGCAGCCGGCCGGCGGCCTGGCCCTCGCGCACCCGCTCGACCATCACCACCATGAACTGGTTGTTGTACTCGTTGCGCACCCGCCGGAAGCGCGGCTCGCGCTCGTCGGCGCGCAGGTGCATGATCCGCAGCACGGCGCCGTGCTCGTCCCAGAACCCGGTGTAGGAGCCGACCAGGGCACGGGCCCGGTCGAGGCCGTCGTCGTCGGCCCAGCGGCCGTCGATCTGGCCGGCGAACTCGGGCACCCGCTCGACCAGCTCCGCGGCCAGGCAGAGGATGGCGTCCTCGACGTCGGCGAAGTACTGGTAGAAGGTCGCCGGCGAGGTGCCGACCTCACGGGCGACGTCGATGACCTTGAGGTCGAGAGCCCCCTGCTCGCGCAGCAGCGAGGCGGTGGCGTCGAGGATGCGGCGTCGCGTCTGGATCGCCCGGCGGCCGATGACCCGGCCGTCGGTCGCCATCACGTCGGCGTCGTTCTCCACCCGCTCGACCGCCACGTCGGCCCGTCGATCAGGTGCCGTACACCGGGGCCGGAGCGGGCGCCTCGGCGATGAGCTGGTCGACGACGGGGCCCAGCTCGGCTGGGTCCCACTTGGCGCCCTTGTCGACGGCCTTGCCGTGCTGCCAGCCGTCGGCGACGCTCAGCTCGCCGCCGGCGCACTCGAAGACGCGGCCGGTGACGTGGCTGCTCTGCTCGCTGCCCAGCCACACGACGATGGGGCTGATGTTGGCCGGGTCCATGGCGTCGAAGCCGTCCTCGACCGGGGCCATCATCTCGGCGAAGGCCTCCTCGGTCATGCGGCTGCGGGCCGAGGGGGCGATCGAGTTGGCGGTGACGCCGATGCGGCCGAGCTCGGCGGCGATGTTGATGGTGAAGGTGGCGATGCCGGCCTTGGCCGCCGCGTAGTTGGTCTGGGCGATCGAGCCCATGAGCCCGGCGCCCGAGGAGGTGGTGATGATGCGCCCGGCGCGCTGGTTGCCGGCCTTGGACTCGGCCCGCCAGTACTCGACGGCGCGCTTCACGGGGCAGAAGGTGCCGCGGAGGTGCACGCGGATGACGGCGTCCCAGTCGTCGACGGTCATGTTCACGAACATGCGGTCGCGGACGATGCCGGCGTTGGTGACGACGGTGTCGAGGCCGCCGAAGGTGTCGATGGCGGACTGCACGAGGCTGCCGGCGCCGTCCCAGTCGCTGATGTCGTCGCCGTTGACGATGGCCTCGCCACCGGCGGCCACGATCTCGTTCACGACCTCCTGGGCGGGGCTGAGGTCGACGCCCTCACCCTGCAGCGAGGCCCCGAGGTCGTTCACCACGACCTTGGCGCCCTCGGCGGCGAAGGCCAGCGCGTGCGCCCGGCCCAGGCCGCGGCCGGCGCCGGTGATGATGACGACTCGTCCGTCGCAGATGCCCATGGTTCGTCGGTCCTCCTGAGGAACGTGCGGTCGGCCACCGGGCCGTCTCGGCCCGGTGACACTAGCCGTCGGGCGCATCGCGACTCTGACGGACCGTCAGAAATGCGCTGCTGCTAGGTTGCCGCCGCTGCCGACACGTCCGGCGCGCCGACGCGCCGCCCCCGGGGAGGGACCGTGACCGAGTTCGAGACGCTGCTGTTCGACAAGAGCGAGGGCGTGGCCACCATCACCCTCAACCGGCCCGACAAGTACAACTCGTGCAACGAGACCCTCGTCAACGAGCTGGCCGGGCTCTACGAGGACCTCCGCTACGACGACGAGGTCAAGGCCGTGCTGCTCACCGGCGCCGGCGACAAGGCGTTCTGCACCGGCATCGACCGCGACTACGCCATGGACAACAAGCAGCCGGGCAGCCCGTTCATGATGAACGACCCGATGCTGAAGCTCGGCCCGAAGCAGGCCGACCTCTGGAAGCCGATGGTCGTCGCCGTCAACGGCATGGCCGGCGGCGGCGCGTTCTACGCCCTCGGCGAGAGCGAGATCATCATCGCTGCCGAGCACGCGACCTTCTTCGACCCCCACACCACCTACGGCATGGCCGCCTGCTTCGAGCCCATGTTCATGTACGGCCAGCTGCCGTGGGGCGAGCTCTGCCGCATGTCGCTGCTCGGCAACTACGAGCGCATCTCGGCCCAGAAGGCCCAGCAGCTCGGGCTCGTCTCCGAGGTCGTCCCCGGCGAGCAGCTGATGGAGGCCGCCACCACCATCGCCCGCCAGCTCGCCTCGCTCCCCGCCATCGCCGTGCAGGGCACGCTCAAGAGCCTGTGGGCGGCCCGCACGATGGCGCGCGACCAGGCCATCGCCATGGCCTCCACCTTCGTCGAGGTCGGCAACCACCCCGACGCCATCGCCGAGGGCCAGGCCTTCTTCGCCTCCGGCGGCCGCATCACCCCGCGCATCCGCTGAGCGACCTGCGCCGCCGCGGTCGCTAGCCTCCGCCACACGGCGGGGACGGTGAGCGGAGGCGGCATGGCGGACATGGGCAATCGGCACCGGAAGGCGGCGGTGTGCGCGCTGGCGGGGCTGGCGCTGCTCGTGCTCGCCGTGGTGCTCACGCGCGTCGAGATCCCCCGGTTCGACCACGACGTGCCCGCGGCCGACGCCGGCGACACCGGCACGTGCCCGAGCGTGGCCGAGGAGTGGGGCACGCCCCGGGCGGTGTGGGACGCCACCTGCCAGGCCCGCTTCACCCAGGCCGAGCTGGTCGTGCTGGCCGTCGGCACCGCCGGCGTGGTGATGCTCCTGGTGGGCGGTGCCTTCCTGCTCCCGCAGCTCTGGGGCTGGACCCGTCGCCAGGACGACGCCATGGCCCGGCCCCCTCGGAGGGACGCCGCCGCCGACACCCGCGCCCGCTGAGGCGCCCGGGGCCCTTTCGCCGGAAATCTGACGTCCCGTTAGATTGAGGGGGTGACGACCAAGGAACGGGTTCCCGCGGTGGAGGGGTGGTTCACCACCGAGGAGCCCTACACGCTGATCGGCGCCAAGTGCGCGGCCTGCGGGACCTACGTGTTCCCGCCCCGCTCGGGTGCCTGCCCCAACCCCGACTGCGACTCGCTCGAGCTCGAGCCCGCGCCGCTCAGCCGCCGTGGCCGCGTGTGGTCCTACACCGAGAACCACTACGCCCCGCCGCCGCCCTACGTCGCCGCCGAGCCGTTCGAGCCCTATGCGCTGGCCGCCGTCGAGCTCGAGGCCGAGGGCCTCGTGATCCTCGGCCAGGTCGCCAAGGGCGTCATGGCCGCCGACCTCGAGATCGGCATGGAGGTCGAGGTCGACCTCCAGGTGCTGTTCACCGACGACGAGGGCGTCGAGAAGTGGATCTGGACCTGGGCGCCCGCCGCCCCGACGGGGGGTGCGCAGTGAGCGACGACCGCGACCTGGTGGTGCTCGGCACGGGCATGCACCCGTGGGGCAAGTGGGGCCGCAACTTCGTGGAGTACGGCCTGGTGGCCGCCAAGGAGGCCCTCGCCGACGCCGACGTGGCCTGGCGCGACATCGAGTTCGTCGCCGGCGCCGACACCATCCGCAACGGGTACCCCGGCTTCGTCTCGGGCTCCACGTTCTCCCAGGCCCTGGGCTGGACCGGCGCCCAGATCTCCTCGTCCTACGCGGCGTGCGCCTCGGGCGCCCAGGCCGTGCAGTCGGCCCGGGCCCAGCTGCTCGCCGGCTTCGCCAACGTGGCCATGGTCATCGGCGCCGACACCACCCCGAAGGGCTTCTTCGCCCCGGTCGGTGGTGAGCGCAAGGAGGACCCGGACTGGCAGCGCTTCCACCTGCTGGGCGCCACCAACCCGTCGTTCTTCGCCCTCAACGCCCGGCGCCGCATCGACGTCTTCGGTGACACCACCGACGACTTCGCCATGGTGAAGGTCAAGAACTCCAAGGCCGGCGTCAACAACCCGAACGCCCGGTTCAAGAAGGAGTTCTCGCTCGAGGACTTCGCCTCCTCGCCGATCGTCTCGGACCCGCTGCGCCTGCTCGACGTGTGCGCCACCTCCGACGGCGCCGCGGCGCTGATCATCTGCACGCCCGAGTACGCCAAGCGCAAGCTCGGCACCCTCGAGGGCACGGTGCGCATCAAGGCCGTGGCCAACACGACGCCCACCTACCCGCAGGTGCGCCTCGAGCTGCCCGACATCGCCACCGACTCGTGGTCGGCCGTCGCGCCGCCGGCGTTCGGCTTCAAGGACTCGATCGCCCGCAACGCCTACGAGCAGGCGGGCCTCGGCCCCGACGACCTCGACCTGGCCGAGGTCTACGACCTCTCCACCGCGCTCGAGCTCGACTGGTACGAGAACCTCGGCCTGTGCGCCGAGGGCGAGGGCGCCAAGCTCGTCCGCGAGGGCGTCACCGCCATCGGTGGCCGGGTGCCGGTCAACGCCTCGGGCGGCCTGTCGTCGTTCGGCGAGGCCATCCCGGCCCAGGCCATCGCCCAGGTCTGCGAGCTGACCCGTCAGCTCCAGGGCCGCTGCGAGGGCCACCAGGTCGAGGGCGCCAAGGTCGGCCTCGCCATCAACCAGGGCCTCTTCGGCCACGGTTCGTGCACCATCGTCACGAAGTGAGCAAGGGGAACACACATGGCTGAGGCCTACATCGTCGACGCGATCCGCACGCCCGTCGGGCGTCGCGGCGGCGGCCTGTCGCAGATCCACCCGGCCGACCTCGGTGCCGCCAGCATCAAGGCGCTCTTCGACCGCAACGACGTCGACCCCGGCGCCGTCGACGACGTCGTGTTCGGCTGCGTCGACACCATCGGCGGCCAGGCCGGCGACATCGCCCGCTCGGCGTGGCTCGTGGCCGGCCTGCCCCAGCACGTCCCCGGCACCACCATCGACCGCCAGTGCGGCTCGTCGCAGCAGGCCGTGCACTTCGCGGCCCAGGGCGTCATGAGCGGCACCCAGGACCTCGTCGTGGCCGGTGGCGTGCAGCAGATGTCGCAGATCCCGATCAGCTCGGCGATGCTCGTCGGCGAGCAGTTCGGCTTCCCCGACCCGTTCCTCACCTCCCCCGGCTGGCAGGCCCGCTACGGCGACCAGGAGGTCAGCCAGTTCCGGGCGGCCGAGATGATCGCCGAGAAGTGGGACTGCTCCCGCGACGAGATGGAGGCCTTCGCCGTCGAGAGCCACGAGCGCGCCATCCGCGCCCGGGCCGAGGGCCGCTTCGACGGCCAGATCGTCGAGCTCAACGGCATCACCGCCGACGAGGGCCCCCGCGAGCCCAACTGGGAGAAGATCCGCTCGCTCCCCACGCTCGTCGAGGGCGGCCGGCTCACCGCGGCGTGCGCCAGCCAGATCTCCGACGCCTCGGCCTCGCTGCTCATCGCCAGCGAGAAGGCCGTCGCCGAGCACGGCCTGAAGCCCCGGGCCCGCATCCACCACCTGTCGGTGCTCGCCGACGACCCGGTGTGGATGCTCACCGCCCCCATCCCGGCCACGGCTCGGGCCCTCGAGAAGACCGGCCTCACCCTCGACGACATCGACCTCGTCGAGATCAACGAGGCCTTCGCCTCGGTGGTGCTGGCGTGGGCCAAGGAGACCGGCGCCGACCTGGCCAAGGTCAACGTCAACGGCGGGGCCATCGCCCTGGGCCACCCCCTCGGCGCCACCGGCGCCCGCCTGATGACCACCCTGCTCAACGAGCTCGAGCGCACCGGCGGCCGCTACGGCCTCCAGACCATGTGCGAGGGCGGCGGTCAGGCCAACGTCACCATCATCGAGCGCCTCTGAGCCGGTGCCTGCTCGGGCCCGGATCGGGCGCTGAGCAGGCCCTGACCAGGCACTGAGCCGGCGAACGGGCCCGCCCGACGGTCCACCCGGCGAACCAAGCCCCCTCCTAGCATCCGTACACCCCGAACGGCCGGGCCCCACCGGCACCGGGAGCGGATCGGGAGGATCCATGGCGCCGGCGCGCGACCACGACGAGCGCAGTGACGAGGGCCCTCCGGGCCTCGTCGGCGCGGTCGCGCCCGACACCGTGCACGACATGGCCGAGGCGGTCGTGGTGTGCGACGCGCGGGGCCGCATCGTGGCCGCCAACGACGCCCTCCACACGCTGCTCGGCTACGAGCCCGGCGCCCTGCTCGGCAAGAAGCTCGAGAAGCTCGTGCCCGACGACCTGCGCGACCTGCACCGGGTGCACCGAACGCAGTTCGCCGCCGACCCGGGCCCCGGCGGCCACCGCGGCGGGCGGCTGTTCCCGGCGAAGCACCGCGACGGCCACACGGTGCCGGTCGACATCTCGATCGCCAACCTCCGCGCCGCGCAGGGCGGGCTGTCGGTGGCGCTGCTGCGCGACCTGTCCGACCCCGAGGCCGCCGGCCGCCAGGTGCGCCACCTCGCCGCCCTCTACGCCTTCATGGCCCAGGCGCTCTCGTTGGCACCCCGCGCCGGCTCGCCCTCCGATCTGTGGGCGTCGGTGTGCGACGCCGCGGTCGACCACGAGATCGCCACGCTGGCGTGGGTCGCCGAGATCCGCGACGACCGCCTGTACCCGGTGGCGGTGAGCGGGCCGCTCGCCCGCTCGGTCGACGGGCTCGCCACCGCCCTCGGCGACGACCACCCCACCGCCCTCGCCGTCACCCTCGGCTCGCCCGTGGTGGTGCCCGACCTCTCGCTCGAGCCGGCCTTCGCCCTCGCTCGCACGGCACGATCCGGCCGGCGGGGCGGCAGCGGCGCCGGATCGCTGTGCGCCGTGCCGGTGCGCCAGGGCGGCGTCCCCGTGGCCGTGGTCGCGCTGGTGAGCCCGTTGGTGTCGGGGTTCTCCGACGAGGCCGTCACCGTCCTCGAGTGGTTGGGCGCCGAGCTCTCCGCGGCCCTCGACCGCCTGGCCGTGCGCCACGCCACCGAGGCCCGGGCCGAGGCGCAGCTGGCCGAGCTCTCCGAGGCCAACCTCCGCGAGCTCGACACCGCGGTCACCCTCGCCGTGGCCGACGCCCTCGCCGCCGAGCGCGCCTCGGTCGGCGCCCGGGCGCTGGAGGAGGGCGCAGCGTGGGCCCGGGCCCTCGAGCAGGCCGTCGCCGACGCCCGCGCCACCGAGCGGGCCGAGAACGAGGCCGAGCTGAGGGCCGCCCAGGTGGCCATCGAGCAGGCCACCGCCGCGCTCGAGCGCCTGCAGGGCCTGGCCGCCGACGAGGCCACCCGCCGCCACGAGGCCGTGACCGCGGCCGTCGAGGCCGCCCGGGCCGAGGAGCGCGCGCTGGC
>CAMFLJ010000021.1 GCA_945957335.1 uncultured Actinomycetes bacterium
GACGACGGCCGCGGCGAGCGCGGCCTCGGCGGCCCCGAGCGCGGCGTCGCGGACGGCCGCCGCACCGGCCTCGGTGTCGGCTCCCTCCGGGGCCCAGGCCAGGCGCACGCTGCCGTCGCCGTCGGTCGCCTGATCCCCCTCGGTCGTGAGGCCCTCGACCGTCGAGGCAGCAGCGGCATCGAGCACGGCGAGGGCCTCATCGGCGTCGCCGGCCCGCACGGCCGCGGCGAAGCGCCCGACGGGAGACCCCTCGGGGAAGCGATAGCTGCGGCTGAGCACGGCGACGCAGCCGGTGAGCGGGCCCTCGGGCGCCTCGCGGCCCTCGACCGCGGCGTCGACCGCGGGGCCGGCGATGTCGCCGAGCACCGACCCGGCCTCGACGCTGGCGAGCTGGCCCGGGTCGCCCACGAGCACGACGCGCGCGTCGGGGCGCACGGCCTCGAGCAGGTGGGCCATCAACGGCAACGACACCATCGAGGTCTCGTCGACGATGACCACGTCGTGCACCAGCGGCTCGTCGCGGCCGTGGCGGAACCGGCCGTCCGGCCACACCCCAAGGCGCCGGTGGATGGTGGTGGCCTCGGCCGCGGCCAGGAGATCGGCCAGCTCGTCGGCGCCGGCGAGGCCGCTCGATCGCAGCCGACCAGCCAGCGCCACGATGCTCTCGCCGAGGCGGGCGGCGGCCTTGCCGGTGGGCGCGACGAGGGCGATGCGGGTGGTCGGGTCGGCCTCGAGCAGGAGGGCCAGGAGGGTGGCGACGGTGGTGGTCTTGCCGGTGCCCGGCCCGCCGACCAGCACCGACAGCAGCCCGGCGGCGCCGGCCTCGGCGGCCCGCTGCTGCTCGGGGGAGGCCTCGAACGCTCCGGCGAACGCCGACGCGGCCACCGTCGGTGCGGGCCGGCCGTCGACGGCGACCGCCGAGGCGCGGCGCAGCAGCTCGGCCGCGACGTCGTCCTCGTAGACCCGGTAGCGCTCGAGGTAGAGGCGGGTGCCGTCGAGCACCAACGGCAGCGCCCGGCCCGTCGGGGTCGGGGGCACCTCGCCGTCGACGGCGACGGCCACGAGCTCGGCGCACCCGGCGAGCGCGGCGCGCCAGGCCTCGAGGTCGTCGGGCCAGGGCAGGCCGTCGATGACGGCCGCGGCCACGGTGTCGGCGTCGCCCTCGACCTCGGCCGGCACCGAGCGGCGCACCGAGGTGAGGTCGAGGCAGACGTGGCCCTGCCGAGGGGCCCGGGCAGCGAGGGCGACGGCCAGGACCACCTGCGCCTCGACCGGGTCGAGCGGGCCGGGCCCGTCGTCGAGCCCGACGGGCGCCCCGCCGAGCCCACCGAGGCGGGCGAGGGTGAGGGCGATGTGCACGTCGGACGGCCCGAGCACCCCGGCCTCGCGCCACGGCGCCAGCACGGCGGCCGCGTCGTGGCCGTCGGCCGACGAGGTCGGCGCCGCCGTCGGCGGGTCGGCCGCGGGAGCGGGAGCCGGCACCTCAGCCGCCAGGTCCCCACCGGCCGCAGGGGCGTCGTCGAAGCCCTCGAAGAGCGAGCCCTGGCCGCTCATGCCGCCGCTCCCCCGGACGGGGCCCCGGCGAGGAGGCGGTCGAGGTCGAGGATGGCGGCGGTGGGCGGGCGCCACCAGGCCACGCCGGGCCGGCTGCCGTCGTCGGCCACCGCCGAGCCCGGGTGCATGCCCCGCAGGAACAGGTAGGCGGCACCGCCCAGGTGGGTGTCGGGGTCGTAGCCCCGCAGGCGCCAGCGCAGGTAGCGGTGCAGGGCGACGAGGTAGAGGGTGGCCTGCAGCGGGTAGCCGTGGTGGGCCATGGCGCCGGCCAGCTCGTCGGGGCCGTAGCGGCCGTCGGGCAGGAGGTTGGTCTTGTAGTCGGCCAGCCAGTAGTTGGCCGAGGCACCGGACCCGGTGCGGGCCACGAGGTCGATCGAGCCGGTGAGCAGGCCCGCCACCTCGACCGGGATCGCACCGTCGGCTGCCTCGGCGAACCAGCCCCGCAGCCGGTCGTCGGCGGGGAGGTGGCCGAGCACGGTGGCGGCCAGCGTGCGGGCGTCGAGGCGACCCAGCTGCAGGTCGAAGGAGAGCTCGTCGAGGCGGTCGGCGTGCTCGAGGGTGAGCAGCGAACGGTCGCCCATCGGGCCACCGAGCGGGGTGGCCAGGGCGACGAGCAGTCCCTCCGCGAGCGCGTCGGGGGTGGTGGGCAGGGCCCGGTAGTGCAGGAGCTCGGCGATGCGCTCGCGGAGCTGGTCGTCCAGGTCGGGTGCGGTGAAGTCGACGCGCTCGAGCACGGAGTGCACGAGCGTGCCGAACGCGGTGCCCGCCGGCGCGCCCTGCAGCGGCGTGGCCGTCGGTACCACGGCGGGCGAGACCTCGAGCGGCGGCACGACGTCGCTCGGCTCGTCGACGCCACCCATGGTCGGGAGGTCGAGCTCGGCGGCCTCCTCGGCCAGCTGCTCGATGCGGTCCTTGATCGACGAGAACGACCACCGATACCAGGAGGTGTCGAGCGGGCGGTCGGCCGAGGCCACGCGCAGCTCCGGCCGGTCCCCGTCGTCGGTGCGACGCAACCGGGGTCGGTGCTCGGGGACCACGACGGGCACCTCGGAGATCACGTCGGTCGCGTTCGGGAACATGGGCGACGCGCCCTCGACGGCGCCGGCCTCGTGCAGCAGGTCGCCGAGCGGCGAGCGGACGGTGTTGTTGTTGCCGACCGGGGTCCACCACACGACGAGGCGGTGCTCGGCCCGGGTGAGGGCGACGTAGAGCAGGCGCGAGTCCTCGCCGTTGCGCTCGGCCTTGTCGGCATCGAGCAGCGCCTTGAAGGGCTTGGCCTCGCTCTTGGTCGGGAGCATCTTGTTCGTGTCGATCAGCCGCTCACCGTCGACATCGGCGTGGGGGACGCCCTGGAGGTTGGGCCGCTTGCGCCACAGGGTGGGGCACAGCACCACAGGGAACTCGAGCCCCTTCGACCGGTGGACGGTGAGGACCTTCACCGTGTCGTCGTCGCGGTCGATGCGCCGCGAGAGCAGCTCGGGGGCCACCGCGTTCTCGTCGGCGAGGTCGGGGTCGAGGAGGCCGTCGAGGACCGAGAGCAACGCCGACGCCGCCGTGGATCGACCACCCACAGACGCCTGCATCAGCTCGAGCAGATGGTCGAGGTCGGTGAGGTCGCGCTCGCCGCCCGCCCGGGTGAGCACCCGCCGCATGAGGCCCTCGGCGCGCAGCTGCGCCATCAGCGAGGCGAGACCGCCGGTGGCCAGGCTCAGCGCCCATCCGCGGAGGCGCTCGACGAGCGCGCCCAGGCCGTCGCCGCCGTCGGCATCCAGCGCGTCGAGCTCGGCAGGGCTGAGCCCGACGAACCAGCTGAGCCCCGCCGCCTTCGCCCGGGGCAGGGACGACGGCCGCTCGAGCGCCGACAGGAGGATCCGCCACTGGGCGGCCGCGGCGCTGTCGAGCACCGAGTCGTTCGACGACGAGGCGGCGGGCACACCCGCCGAGGAGAGCTGGGCCACGATGGCGGTGGCATCCGCGTTGGACCGCACGAGGACGCCGATGTCGGAGGCGGCGAGGGGCCGAGGCCCGCCCTCGGACCGAGGGTCGTCGATGGTGACCTCCCCGAGCATGCGCACGACCTCCGCCACGAGATCGCGACGGGCCGCGGCGTTGGCCTCGTCGGTGCCGAGCTCGGGATCGATCACGCGGAGGTGGAGGGAACGGGCCTCGGCCGGATCGTGCAGGACGACGGGGTGGTCGCGCTCGGCCGCCCGCACCGGCTGGAAGGCCACGTCGGGGGAGCCGAACGTGTAGCCGGTGAACAACCGCTCGAGCCCGGCCAGCATCGAGGCGTCGGAGCGCCAGTTGGTACCGAGGCTGGTGCGGGTGCCGGCCAGGGACCGGGCATCGAGGTAGGCCGAGAGCTCGGCCGAGCGGAAGCGGTAGATCGACTGCTTCGGATCACCCACCACGATGACGGTCACGGGGTCCGGCGGATCGCAGAACGCGGTGCGGAAGATGTCCCACTGGACCCGGTCGGTGTCCTGGAACTCGTCGATCATCACGACCTTGAACCGCTGGCGCAGCACCGCCTGGGTGGCAGCCAGCGAAGGGCCCCGCAGGAGGTCGCGGGCCTCGACGAGGAGGCTGTCGAACGTGCGGCGGCGGGCAGCCGATCGGCGGCGCTGCACCTCGGCCACGACAGCGTCGACCAGCTCGATGACCTGCTCGATCTGCTCGGCCCGCTCGTGCTGGGCGGGCTTGAGGTCCGCGGGGTCGGGCCGGTACATCACCGCGTCGGGGATGCGCAGGCGAAGACGGACGGCCTGCGCGACCCGGTTGACCTCGACCGGCCAGCGCCCGGCGGCGCCGTAGCGGGCGAGGAAGAGGTCGTTGACCACCTCGTCGACATCGGAGTCGTCGGCGGTGAACGCAGCGTCGGCGGCCGAGCCCGAGCCGGTGGCCACGACCCGCGAGCAGAACCCGTGGATGGTGGAGATCGTGGCGGTGTCGAACTCGGCCAGGGCATCGACGACGCGCTGGAGGCGTACCGGGCGCTGCTCGGGGTCGGCGAGCAGCAGGTCGACGACCTCGTCGTCGGACGGCTCGCCGGTCTCGAGGTGGCGGGCGGCCTCGACGAGCTTGTCGCGGATCCGCCCCCGCAGCTCGGCCGTGGCCGCCTCGGTGAACGACACGACGCACAGCTCGGACGCCTGCAGGCCCGTCTCGGCGACGTACCGCGTGACCAGCCCTGCGAGCGAGTAGGTCTTGCCGGTGCCGGCGCTGGCCTCGAGCACGGTGAGGCCCGACGGCAGGACCGGATCGGTGATGGAGAACTCGGGGAATGCGTCGGTCACGACGCGACCTCCACGTCACCACCGTCGCCGGCGGGCCGCAGCGACAGCCCGGTGGTGGCCTCGAAGGCCCCCCAGAGCTGGTCGGCCCACCACCGCACGCGAGCACCGCGACCCGGTGCGCACGGCTCGTCGTCACGAAGGGCCAGCTCGAGCACCTCGTCGAAGTCCGTGCCGAGCGCGGCGGCCACCCAGCGGTCGGTGCAGTCGCCCATCAGACCCGTGCCCATCGGGGTGCGCCACGCCTTGGTGGCCGCGTTCAGGCCGTCGGGCTCGCACCACAGCGCGTAGGAGGTGGCCGCCACCAGCGGGAGGGCGTCGCACAGCGCCCGGGCACAGAGCTGGTCGAGGAAGGCCAACGCCTCGAGGGCCTGGTCGGGGCCGAGGACCGACACGCGCTGCACCTCGACCTTGGCGGCGTCACCGGTGGGGGCGCGCCCCACCGTCACGACCTCCCAGGGCGTGTCGGGGTCGGACGCCGTGAGCGCGGCCGCCCGCACCCAGGCCCGCAACAGGTCCTTGGGACCGACCCGGGACGCCGTGACGTTGACCACGAGGTGGCGGCACACCCCGACGACGGTGCCCGACAGCCGGCGGGCACCGGTGGGCAGCTCGACCACGGTGTCGAGGGCGATCGGCACGGGATCGTGGGCGACGTCGCCGAGCGCGTCGAGCAGCGCGGCGTGGAGCGCGTCGACCCGGCGTCGGGACTCGGCGAGGGCCTCGGCCCCGAACCCGAGCGGCGGCACCGCGCCCCGTCGGCGCTCGACGGCCTCCCACGCCTCCTCGGTGGCGGCGATGTCGGCGGGGTCGCAGGCCAGGCGCACCTTCAGCAGGCGGTCGGTGAGGGTCCAGGTCTCGAGCCCGACCAGCTTCAGGGGGATGCCGTCGTCGCGCTCCTCGTCGGCGCGGGGCAGCGACAGGCCGAGGCGGTGGCGCAGGAAGAGCTCGGGGGCGTTGAGGCAGGCCGTGATCATCCGATCGAGCTCGAGGAGCGGGACCACGCCCTCGCCCGTCACCGGGCGCGGCTCGAGAGGAGCGGCGAGGAACGTGCGGGCCTCGGTGGTCTGGTCGCGCCGGGCGATGGCGGCATCGAGGGCACCGCGGTCGAAGGTCCAAGGCTGGTTCGGGATGCCGAGCTTCCCGGGCAGCAACGCCTTCTCGGACCACGCCTGGCGGGGGTGGTCGACGGTGATGGCGGAGCTGGCCTTCGGGGCCTTGGTGCCGTCGACCTCGGGCGCGGGCAGGTGCACGGTGGCGTCGACGAGGTCGAGCAGCTCGGCCACGGCCACCACTGCGGGCAGCTCTGCGTTGGTGCGGATGTCGTGGCCGGTGCTGAACAGCAGGAGCCGGTCGTCGGCGGCGAGCACGGCGTCGAGCAGCTGGGCCCGCTGCTCGCTGCGGGCGTCGCGGTCGCCGATGCAGGGCCGGGCCGAGACGAGGTCCTCGGAGGAGGGGAGGCTGCCGACGGCGACGTCGTCGTCGAGCCCGAGCAGGCACACCACCCGATGGGGCACCCCGCGCTGGGCGGTGAGCGACGAGACGGTGACGGCGCCGGTGCCGAAGCGGGGCCGGCCGGCGGCGGCGGTGAGGCGGCCCCGCAGGAGGGTGGCCAGCTCGGCGGGCTCGACGACCGTGGCCCGGGGCTCACCGTCGACGGAGGCCTCGGTGCGGAGGTCCTCGAGGGTGCGCTCGACGGCCTGCCACTGCCACGACTCCGTGTCGGGCACCGCGCAGAGCTCGGCGAGCGACTCGGCCAGCGCCGTGCACCAGCCGTCGACGTTGGCCGGGGTGGAGAGGCGCTCGACGGCCCGGCCGAGGCGGGCGACGAGCTCGGCCAGCGCGCCGGCGACCTCGACGTCGGAGCCCTCGACCGTGGGGTGCGGCGCGACCTCGCCCGGGCCGAGGCGGGTGGGGTCGGCGGCCACGGTGGCGCCGACGAGGAGCTGGTCGAGCGAGGCCCGCCACGTGTGCACCCCGAGGTCGGGCGGCAGGCCGAAGGCCGCCTGGTCGGCCGGGCCCAGGCCCCAGCGCACGTTGGTCTGCTCGGCCCACTCGCTGATGCGGGTGAGCGAGTCGGCGTCGAGGCCGAAGCGCAGCCGCACCGGGGGGCGCGAGGCGAAGGCGATGACGGTGCTGGCCCGGAAGCGGCCCTCGAGCAGGTCGAGCAGGGCGCCGGCCGCGTCGAGCAGCGGGTTGTCCTGGCGGAGGCTGCGGTCGGCGACGCGCACCGGGATGGCGGGCACGCCGTGGTCGGGGTCGCCGGCGAAGGTGGCCTCGATCAGTGGGGCGAAGCGGCTCGGGTCGGGGCACAGCACGGCGATGTCGCGGGCCTCGAACCGCGGCCGCCCGTCGTCGAGCTTCTGGAACAGGTGGAGCAGTGCGTCGCGCAGCACCTCGACCTGGCGGGCGGGCCCGTAGGCGCGATGCCACCTGATGCTGTGGTCGGTGGCCGGATCGAGGATCGTGCGCCGGTCGGCCTCGCCGTCGGCCACCGCCTTGGGCGGCTCCTGGTCGGCGCGGATGCCGTGCTGGATGCGGGCCAGCAGCGTGGGCCGATGGACGTCGGCGGCCAGCTCGGGCACGGCCGGGACGTCGGGCAGGGCGGCCCCGGCCCCGAGCACGGCGTCGACCAGCAGGAGGTTGGCCTCGCGCGAGGCGCGCCCCCAGCCGGTGACGAGCGGGTTGCCGGCGCCTACGGGCACCGTCGGGTCGGTCCGCTCGACCGGCAGCTCGAGGGGCCTGCCCTCCAGCCGCTGCCGGGTGACCTCGCGCCACCGCTCGGCCGATGCCGCGGGAGCGAGGACGTGGACCTCGCGGTGGCGGGCCAGCGCGGTGAGCACGTCGAGGTGGGGCGACGGCAGCGACGCCAGGCCGAACACCGACACGCGCTCGGGGACGTCGGCAGGCACGTCGCCGGCGGCGATGCGCTCGACCGCGGCCCGCAGGAGCTGCTCGTCGGTGGGCCCTCCGAGGTGCTCCTGCACCGCACGCCACAGGACCGGTTGCCAGGCCTGGTGGGACTCGATGGGGGCGCCCACGCCGTCGACGTCGCGGCCCTCGCTCCAGGCCCGCACCATGTGGGGCCGGTAGAGCGTGTAGCGGTCGAAGAGGTCGGCGATGGCCCTGGCCCGCACGGCGTCGGTGGGCTGGCCGAGCTCGGCCCCCAGGTGCTGGAGCACGTCGTGCACAGCCCAGGTGAGCGGGCCGGTGGCCCAGCGGCCGATGCCCGTGCCCTCGCCCACCGCCCGGGCCACGACCGCGGCGGGGAAGACCATCTCGACGTTGGCGAGGATGCCGTCGGCGGCCTCGGGCGAGGTGGCACCGACGCGTGCGGCCAGGCGCGCCACGAGCCACGCCTGCACGCCGCCGCCGGGGACGGCGACGAGCTCGGGCGTGAAGGGGTCGTCGAGCGGGGGCTCGAGGACCGCGGCCAGGTGGTCGGCCAACGGCTCCAGCGACCCCGCCACGGTCAGGTGGAACGCCATCGAGGCGAGGTTACCCACCCCCTGTGACAGCCCCCGGGTGGTCACCCGGGGGCCGGACCGCCGACGGTCAGGTCACGGCTGCGGCGTGTCCTGGTGGAGCTTGAACATGGCGCCCATCGGGTCGGTGAGGGTGGCCAGGCGCCCGTAGGGGGTGTCCTCGGGAGCCATCACCACGGCCCCGCCGAGCGTCTCGACGAGGGCGCACGACGCATCGATGTCGGCCACGTCGAAGTACACCGACCAGTGGTTCGGCACGCCCTCGGGCAGGAACCCGGAGGCGTCCATCACCCCGGCGTACTGGAGGTCGCCCTCGACCTCGGTGACGTAGCGGAACTCGGGCGTGTCGCTCTCGACCCGGGTGTCCCAGCCGAACACGTCGCGGTAGAAGCCGATCGAGCCGTCGAGGTCGCGGGTGTGCAGCTCGAACCAGCCCGGCGCCCCCGGCTCCATCCAGGTGGCGAAGCCGCGGTGCTCACCCGGCTGCCACATGCCGATCATGGCGCCGGCGCTGTCGGCGGCCACCACCATCACCCCCAGGTCACCGACCGCCATCGGGCCGGCGAAGACCTGGCCGCCGTGCTCCTTGGCGCGTGCGACCGCGGCCTCGGCGTCGTCGACCTCGAGGTACACCGACCACACGTCGGGCATCTCCTGCTCCATCTTCGGCATGAGCCCGGCGATCCACCGGCCGTCCTTGGTGAAGTTGGCGTAGCCCCCGAACTGCGGGTCGCCGTCCTCGCAGCCCCAGCCGAGCAGCTCGCCGTAGAAGGCGCGGGCCCGCTCGGCGTCGCCCGACATCAGGTCGACCCAGCAGGGGCTTCCCAGCGGTGCGTTCTCTCGTGCGCTCATCGTCGTGTCCTCCGGAGGGCCGGGCCCGTCCGGGCGGCGGCAAGGGGTGGTCGTGGTGGTCATGGGGTCAGACGGCGGAGGCGGCCCGGACTCATCGGTGGCGGTCGCGGCCGGCGCGGCGCGAACGCGACGGCACGGTGCGACGCTGGGAACGTGAGCCGCCTCCTGATCGTGCACCACACCCCGTCGCCCGCGCTCCACGCCCTGCTCGACTCGGCCCGCTCCGGCGCCACCGACCCGGCGGTCGGCCCCGTCGAGGTGGTCGTGAAGGCGGCGCTCACGGCCACCGCCTCCGACGTGCTCGAGGCCGACGGCTACCTCCTGGGCACGCCCGCCAACCTCGGGTCGATGGCGGGAGCGCTCAAGCACTTCTTCGACACCATCTACTACCCGTGCCTCGAGGACACCGTCGGGCGGCCGTGGTCGATGTACGTCCACGGCAACGACGACACCGCCGGCGCGATCCGCGACGTCGAGCGCATCGTCACCGGGCTGCGATGGGCGAAGGTGCAGCCGATCCTCACCGTCACCGGCTCACCGACCAGGGCCGACCTCGAGGCGGCGTGGGAGCTCGGCGCCGCCACCGCGGCGTTCGCCGCCGGCGAGCTCACCTGACCCGCGCCCGGCCGCGGGTACCGTCGCCGGCCATGGCCGCCGACGACCTCGACCTCGACACCCACGCCGAGCCCGTCACCGGCACGATCGGCGGGCTGCCGGTGAGCGACGCGCTCGGAGCGCGCACCGCCTCGGCCGGCACCGACGGCGGGTGCGAGGCGTGCGGATCGCCCCAGGCCCGCTCGTGGGCGACCGCGGACGGCCCCGCCCGGCTCTGCCCGCCGTGCGCCACCCTGAACGGCATCGGCTGCCCGTGAGCACCTGCCGGCGTCGATGACCGACCGCATCGACCGCCGGGCCCTCAACCGGGCCACGCTCGCCCGGCAGCTGCTGCTCGACCGCTCGACGGCCACCCCGATCGAGGCGGTCACCCACCTCGTCGGGCTCCAGGCCCAGGCCCCGTGGGCGCCGTACCACCAGCTCGCGGCGCGCCTCGACGGCTTCGTCCCCGACGACCTCGGCACGCTGCTGCTCGAGCGCCGGGTCGTCCGCATGGCGGTCATGCGGGGGACCATCCACCTGATGACCGTCGCCGACGCGGCCGCCCTGCGCCCGCTCGTGCAGCCGGTGCTCGAACGCGGCCTGACGTCGAACAAGGAGCGCCGCGACGCGCTGCAGGGCGCCGACCTGGACGCCATCGCCGCCGCCGGCGCGGACCTGCTCGACGGCGAGGTGCTCGCGCCTGCCGAGCTGGGTGACCGCCTCGCCGAGCGGTTCCCCGACGTCCTGCCGAGCGCCCTGGCCACCGTCGTGCGCAACCGGGTGCCGATCGTGCAGACACCGCCCCGGGGCGTGTGGGGCCGCACGGGTGCGCCGCTGGTGACGAGGTTCGACTCGTGGGTCGCCAGTGGCTCGCCGCCGGTCGCGCCCGACGAGCTCCCGTCGCCGATGCCCCTCGACGAGGTCGTGCGCCGCTACCTCGCCGCGTTCGGCCCGGCGTCGGTGAAGGACGTGCAGACCTGGAGCGGTCTCACCCGGCTCGCTCCGGTCGTGGCGGCCATGGCCGACGAGCTCGTGCCCTTCGAGGACGAGGACGGCGTCGTGCTCCACGACCTGCCCGAGGCACCTCGCCCGGGGCCCGACGTCGATGCGCCGGTGCGCCTTCTCGGCGAGTTCGACAACCTCATCCTCAGCCACGCCGACCGGCGCCGGGTGGTGCCCGAGCAGGACCGGACCCGCCTCACCACCCTCAACGGGATGCAGCCCGCCACGGTGCTGGTCGACGGCACGGTGTCGGGCACCTGGCGGATCGAGCGCGGCACCCGGTCGGCCACGGTCGACGTCGACCTGTGGGCGCCGCGCCCGTCGAAGGCCACCCGGTCGGGGATCGAGCGCGAAGGAGCGCGGCTGCTCGAACTGCTCGCACCCGGGACGACGGGCCGCGACGTGCGCATCACGGTGCCGTGACCCTCGACCCGCGTGATGGTGGGTGACATCACCCGCCTGGACGACGCGCCGGCCGGTTGATCCGCCACGCCGAGCGCCTCGTCGGGCATCGTGGTTGGTCGACGAACCGACCCCGGTGTGGAGAGCAGCCATGACGAAGCCGACCAGCAGGACCTTCCGCGGTGCGCTCCTCGGCGTCGCCGTGCTCTCGGGCGTGGGCCTCGCCGCCTGCGGGTCGACCACCGGCAACGGCTCCGGCATCACCCTGCCGTCGATCTCCACCACCACGACCGAGGCGTCCACGACGACCACGGCCAAGGAGACCACGACCACCACCGAGAAGGCGTCGACCACCACCTCGTCGTCGCCTCCCACCACCCAGGCCGCCAGCACCACCACGACCTCGGGCGGCGGCTCGACCACCACCACGGCGCCCACCACCACGACCACCGCGGCGCCGACCACCACGACGACGGCCGCCCCCACGACGACCACGACCACGGCCACCACCACGACGACGGCCAAGGAGACCACGACCACCACGGCCGCGGCCGGCACCACGGTGGCGCCGACGACCACCATCAACGGTGACAACGCCAGCAGCTCGAAGTCGGGCGTGTCGCCCTGGATCTGGGTGCTGATCGCCCTGCTCGTGCTCGCCGCCATCGCCATCGCCGTCCTCACGGTGGTGAAGAGCCGCAAGGGCAACGCGGCGCAGTGGAACTGGGGCGCCCGCGACCTCGCCCGCCGCTCCGGCGACGCCGCCCGCCGCCTCGAGCAGGCCGCCGCAAACCTCGGCTCGCCCACCGCCGACCGCCAGGTCTGGCTCGAGACCACCACCGAGCTCGACACCCTCGCCACCTCGGCGGCCGGGCTCATCCCCAACGCCCCGAAGGTCCCCGGCGACCCGGAGGGCACGAACAGCCTGGCCACCGGCATCGAGTCGCTGCGCTCGAACCTCACCGTGCTGCGCAGCGCGGCGGCGGAGGCCGAGCGCACCCGCTTCGAGCTCGTCGGACCGACCACCGAGCAGCTGAACTTCGCCACCCGCTCGGTCGAGCAGGCCGCCGCCGCAGTGGTCGGCGACTCGCACGCGGTCTCCGCTGCCGTCGACCGGGTCGACCCGCCCCAGCCCACCGCGCCGCCCCGCTGATCGACCGACGGCCGCGCCGCCGGCGCCGGGCTGCGACACTTCCGACATGGACGACCCGGCGGAACCGGTCCAGCGCCAGCTCCCGATCGTGCTCGCCGCGGTCGGGGCGATCGTCGCGGCAGCCTTGTGGGCGCTGGTGCTGGTGCTGCCCTACGCGAAGGGCGGCGGCACGAGCTTCAGGCTCCTCGACGGAGACGACCCCGTGCGGACCGCGGTGGTCGCACCCCGCGTCGTCGGCATCGTCCTGGTCGCGGCCGCGGCGGCAGCGACGCTGGCGCTGCGCCGCCGGAACGGACCCTGGTGGACCACCAGCGGCGCGCTCCTCGGCCTGCTCGCCTTCAGCACCTACTGGTGGACGGGGTCGAGCGACCTCGCGTCGTACGCGCAGCACGGCGTGGCGTGGTACCTCGACGGCGCCGCCTGCCTGCTGGCGCTCGTCGTCCTGGCCGGTGGCGCTGCCGGGGCCCTCGACCGCAGCGGTCGCCTCCGGCCGCCCTCCGCCCCCTACATGGTGGTGGTGGCCGCGGTGGGCGCCGGGCTGGCCCTGCTGTTGATGTCACGGAGCCACTGGTTCATCCCGGCGCTGCATGCCGGGGGCGAGCTCTGGGGCTCCACCCCTGCCGCCACCCGCGTCGCCGCCTGGCTCACCGCGCTCGCGGTGGTGGCCCTGCTGGTCGTGGCGCCCCTGGCCCGCAGCCGGGCCGCGACGACCGGCCTCGCGCTCGGATGGTTGGCGCTGCTGGCACCGTTGGTCGCCCACGTGATCGCTCTCCGCGACGCCGTGCCCGGCCACGTCGGCTCGACGTTCATCGCCGGCTGCCTCGTCGCCGGGCTCACCGTGGTCGCCCTCCTCACGTGGGCGTCGGTCGCCAGGCCGGCCGAGCCGCCGCCGCGCACCGCGGCCGAGCGGCGTGCCCGCGAGGACACCGAGCCGCTCGAGCTGTGACGGCCTGACCGGGCCGGGTCAGGCGTCGTCGGCGAGCAGGGCGACGAGCGACGTCGGTGCCACGCACCGGTAGGCGTCGGTGCAGATCACGGCCACCTCATCCCAGTCGACCTCGACGTCGAGGCGCACGCCCACCCACCCGCGGTGCCCGACGTAGGCCGGGCGGTAGAAGCGCTCGGGCTCGCTGCCGACCAGCTCCTCCTGCACACCTGGCGCCGCCGCGCACCACAGCCCGAGGATGCCGTCGCCGTGGTGGTCGTCGTGGAACATCACGAACGTCTTCTTGCCGCGCACGAAGAACGTGGGCGCACCGTGGCTCGGTCGCTCGGTGACCTCGGGCAGGCCCAGGCAGACCTCACGGACGCGCGCCAGGGCGACCTCGGCCGGGTCGGGAGCAGGTGCCATCCGCTCAGGATGGCGCGGTCGCGCCTCAGCCGTCGACGGCCGCGATCGACGCCCTGCCGTCGGGGCCGATCGAGAAGCCCGGGTTGTGGGCGACCTCCCACAGCACGCCGTCGGGGTCGGCGAAGTAGCCGTGGTAGCCGCCGAACGCAGCCCGTTGCGGTCGCTTCACCACGGTGGCGCCGGCGGTGGCCGCCACCTCGACGATGGCGTCGACCTCGTCATCGGTGCCCACGTTGCGGGCCAGGGCGACTGTGCCCGAGCCCGGGGTGAGGGCGGGCAGGGTGGCGTCGGCCGCCAGGGCGTCGGCGCCGAACACGGCGAGCAGCAGGCCGTGGCCGAGGTGCACGAACACCACCTCGTCGTCCTCCCACGCCACCTCCCAGCCGAGCCCGTCGACGTAGAACGCCCGGGCCCGGGCCAGGTCCGCGGTGCCGATGGTGACGAGGTTCAGGTGCTGCGCCATGGGGTCAGCTTGGCCGAGCCGGCACCGCGAGCGGATCGCCGACCACCGCGGCCGCGGCCGGTACCTTGCCGCTCGGCGGACGGCGGGTCCGTGCCGAGGTGGGGGACCGACAGATGAGCGACGTGGCGCAAGGACCGGGCTGGTGGCTGGCATCGGACGGTCGGTGGTACCCGCCCGAGCTGGCCCCCGCCGATCCGTCGGGCACCACCCCGGCGCCTCAGTGGTGGACACCGGCGCACGTGCCCGCCGCCTCGGTGAGCTCCGCCCTGGCCACGGCCCTGCGGATCACCTTCTGGATCGTCGCCGGGCTCAGCGGCGTGCGCCTCCTGTTGAACGTCGCGGCATGGGTCACCTACGCCAACTTCCACGACGCCGGGACCAGGAGCACGTTCGACACGTGGCGCAACGTGAACATCGCCGGCAACGTGTGGACCCTGCCGCAGGCGTTGGGGAGCCTCACCCTGCTCGTGCTGACCATCGTGTGGAGCTGGCAGGCCCACCGCACGGTGACCTCGCTCGGAGCCACGCCGAGGTGGCGCATCGGCTGGACGATCGGCGCCTGGTTCGTCTGCTGCGCGGCGTTGGTGATGCCCAAGCTCGTGCTCAACAGCATCGAGCGGGGGGCGCTGTCCCCCCGGCGCGACGGACGGGTCCGGGTGCGGTGGGACACGCGGGCGACGGTCCCGATCGGCTGGGTGTGGTGGATCGCCCTGGTCCTGTCGTTCTTCCGGATCGAGTCGAGCAGCTCCAGCACCGGCGACGCGATGCGAGACGCCATGGTGAACGTCGGTGTGCTGAACACGGCCTACGCCATCGGCATCGTCACGGTGGCCCTGTCGATCCTCGCCGCCTTCGCCGGCGCCGCCTACTTCTCCCGCATGAGCGAGCGACTCACCCCCGAGGGCCTCGCTGCCCACCCGAACGACTGAGCGCCGTAGGCTCTGCGGCGCTCCCGCGCGTCGTGGGGGCGCTGCACACAGGGGGAAGAAGATGCCGGTCGCCGGTCAGCGCGATCCCGCGCAGGTGAAGGTCGTGCTCGAGCAGTGGATGGCGTCGAAGATGCCGGAGGCCACCGACGTCGAGATCACCGACCTGGTCGTGCCGCAGTCGAGCGGGTTCTCGAACGAGACGTTCCTGCTCGACGCCCGTTGGAACGAGGGCGGCCAGACGGTCGATGCCCGCCTGGTGCTGCGCAGCCAGCCCGAGCTGCACCACCTGTTCCCCGAGATCGACATCATCGCCCAGCAGTACACGGTGATGCGCCAGCTCGGCCTGCACACGGACGTGCCCGTCCCGAACACCCGTTGGGCCGAGCCCGACCCGTCGGTGCTGGGCGGCACGTTCTTCGTGATGGACCGCCTCGACGGGCTCGTTCCCGGCGACTCGCCGCCCTACACCCAGGAGGGCTTCGTCTTCGACATGGACGAGGCCACCCGCCGCGAGTGGCACACCAACGCCATCGCCGCGCTGGTGTCGGTGGGCCAGGTCGACTGGAGGGCCGCCGGCCTCGAGCACCTCGACCGCTCACACCACGGCCCGCTCGGCCCCGAGCAGTGGAAGAGCTACTTCCGCACCTACATCGACTTCGCCCTGAAGGGCGAGGAGCACTGCGTCATCGACCCGGCATGGGCGTGGCTCGAAGCCAACTGGCCCGACGACGGCGAGTTCATCGAGCTGTGCTGGGGCGACGCCCGCCCCGGCAACCAGATGTTCGACGGTACGAAGGTGATCGGCGTCTTCGACTGGGAGATGGTGTCGCTCGGCAACAGCGAGAGCGACCTCGGCTGGTGGCTGTTCCTGCAGGACTACCTCACCACCGGGGTCGAGGCCGAGCTGCTGCCCGGCATGCTCGACCGCGATGAGACCATCGCCCTGTGGGAGCAGCTGAAGGGCCGCCCGGCGAGCAACGTCGACTTCTACGAGCGCCTCGCCGGCTTCCAGTTCAGCCTGGTGATGGTGCGCCTGGCGACGATGTACACGATGGAGCACGGCGCCGAGGCGGTCGGCCCGATGGCCACGCACAACCCGGTGTCGCTCCGCACGGCCGAGCTCATCGGCTTCGAGGTGCCGCCCCCGCCCACCCCGGTGGTGCGCAACCACGGCGCCTGATCGCCGCCGCTCCCCACGGGAGCGCCCACCTCTGCAGCTCCGAGAACCGCAGGCCCGGCCCCGTGCCGGGCCTGCGGCGCGTCCTGGCGCCCGGCAGCTGGGCCGGCGGGCTCGGCGTCGACGACTGACCCCGGTGGCTCGTTTCGACACCCTCCAGGGTGCTGAAACGAGCCATGGGTGCGGTGCGTGGCTCGATCGAGCACGCTCCGACGTGCCGGATAGAGCCATCGGGCCGCACGACCGGGGCCCGGGCGCGGCGGTGGCCCGGTGCCAGGGAGGGCACACCGGGCCACCACGTGACCGGTCGGCGGAGCGGGGGCGCCGAGCGGTCGGGTGCGGGCGGAGGGGGACCGCCCGGCTTGGGGAGCTGGGACTACATGCCCGGGGGCATCAGGACCGTGTCGATGATCTGCACGGTGCCGTTGCCGACCTTGACGTTGCCGCAGACGACGGCCGAGGTGCCGTTGATGTTGATGGTGTCGCCGGCCTTGGCGATCTTCACGTCGCCGCCCTCCACCGTCTTCTCGGTGCCGGCGTCAGCGAGCTCCTGGGCGTTGAGGCTCTTCCCGGAGATCACGTGGTAGGTGAGGATCTTCGTGAGGGCGCCGGTCGGGTCGGCCATCACGCTGTTCAGCGTGGCCGCCGGGATCTTGGCGAAGGCGTCGTTGGTCGGGGCGAAGATGGTGAAGGGGCCCTGACCGTTGAGGGTGTCGACCAGGCCGGCGGCCTTGACCGCGCTGACCAGGGTGGAGAGCGCCGGGTTGTTGGAGGCCGCGGTGGCCGCCGGGTCGGACGCCATGCCGGAGAACGAGCCGGCGCCGCTGGTGGGCACGGCCGCGCAGCCGGGGCCGAAGTTGGCGGAGGTCAGGCCGGCCATCATCTCGGTGGTGCTCGAGCCCATCATCTCGGTGGTGGCGGTGGTGCTGCCGGTCGCGTTGCTGGACTTGCTGTCGCTGCCGCATGCGACAGCTCCGACCGAGAGGGCGGCAGCCAAGCCGACGGTGCCGGCGATCTTCAGGGGGAACAGTCGCATCGGGGTGCTCCTTGCATCGGGGTGAGGTGCGGTGTTGCCCCTCCTCCGACGCACCTGCCCCGAACGGATGACATTTAGTGCGAATTAATTGGAAAGGCCCCACCCGATCGGGTGGGGCCTCTGGGATCGCGGGGCGCCCGACGACGCCGGCGCAGCGGGTGGGATGCGGGTGGGTCAGGCCTGGCTGAGGGTGCCCTGGGCCATGGGCGCCGAGGTCGGTCCCGTGCTGCCACCCATCGGCTCGACGGTGAGGGCCAGGGTGGTGACGGCCGGGTCGACGCCGACCATCGACATCGAGGGCGACGAGCCGAGCAGGCCGAGCGACACCATCTGATCGCCCTCGGCCGCCCACAGCTGGTAGGTGTGCTGGTCGTCGAGGGCCGGCAGCACGTCGGCCATCAGGAAGGCGTGGCCCTGCGGGTCGACGATGACCTTCACGGCCATGGAGTTCTCGGCGTCGGTGAGCTGGCCGGTGCGGGCGCCGGGCTGGCCGGCGGCCTCGTCGGCCATGCGCTGCATGGCGACCTCGGGCGACACGCTGTCGTTGCCCGAGCGGTTGGCCACGACCAGGCCACCCACGACCACGAGCAGCACGATCGCCGCGGCGGAGAGGATCCAGGCACCACGGGGGCGGCGGGCGGCGGGGCGCTCGAAGGGCACCACGTTGGCATCGGACGGCGCCGGGCGGGGGGCCCGGGGCGCGATGACCGGCTCGACCGTGGGCGCCGCGGTGGGAGCCGCCGACCCTCCGCCGGCCGGGCGGGTGGCCGCCTTGGTGAGGATCGACGAGAGCAGGTCGGACGGTGCCGACGCACCGGCCGACGCGGCCTCGGCCATCTGATCGGCGGCCGCGTCGAGGCGATCGGCCTCGGCCCGGGCCGTCGGGTCGGCGTCGAGGAGCTGCTCGACCCGACGACGGTCGTCGTCGTCGAGGGCGTGCAGGACGTAGGCGCCGATCAGCTCGCGCGGATCGTCGTCGGGGCCCGTGCCGTCGTGTTCGTGGAGGACGTGATCGCTCATGGCTGCGTTCCGTGTCCGGCCGCCTGCAACCGGTCGGCCAGCTTGGCCAGGCCCAGGCGGATTCGACTCTTCACCGTTCCCTCCGGCAGGTCCAACCGTAGGGCGACATCGCGGTAGCTGTGGCCACCGAAGTAGGCGAGGACGATGGCCTCGCGCTCCCCCTCCGAGAGGCTGGCCAGGGCATCGGCGACGGCCCGGTTCGACAGGCCGTCGAGCGCCTGGGCCTCCACGTCGAGGACCTGGGGGGCCGCTTCGCGGTCGACGCGGTCCTCGCGGCGACGGCGGGCCTCCTCGGAGCGGACCCGCTCGACCGCCCGGCTGTGGGCCTGGCGGAGGAGGAACGACCGCAGCGCACCCCGCGAGGCGTCGAAGCGGTGCGGCTCGTCCCAGAGGCGGAGGAACACCTCCTGGGTGATCTCCTCGGCCATGGCGGGGTCGTTGAGGACGCGGCGCGCCAGGCCGTAGACGCCGTCGCCGTGACGGCGGTACACCTCGGCCAGGGCCTGCTGGTCACCGCGCCCGACGGCGTCGACCAGACGGGCGTCGTCGAGCTCGTGCGTCAACGGTTCCATGTCGCGGGCCCAGGACCTCCCATCCCTCGTCCGGGCCTGCCCCGGTCCGACGAGGCGCAGGATAGAGGCGTCGCCCACCGATGCCGGTGTCGCGGCGGTGAGCACGCTCATCGGACGTTCACCACGATCGAGTGCCAGCCGGTGGCGCCGTCGGGGATGGGCTCGGCCCGCTCCTGGGTCTGCACGTCACCATCGGCGCCCGTGGCCCGCACGGTGAGGGTGTGGCGGCCGGAGGTGGCCTCCCACGGGAACAGCCACTGGCGCCAGGTGTCCTGGCCCGGCACGGCGGCGAGCTGGGCGGGCTGCCAGGGCCCGTCGTCGACCCGCACCTCGACCGCATCGATGCCCCGGTGCACGGCCCACGCCACGCCACCGACGGGCACGGTGCCGGCGTCGACGTTGGCCAGGCCGCGCGGCGTGTCGATGCGGGACATGGTCTTGATGGGGGCGACCTGGGCCCAGCCCCGCTGCACCCAGTAGGGGTCGTAGGCGTCGAAGGTGGTGAGCTCGAGCTCGGTGACCCACTTGGTGGCCGAGGTGTAGCCGTAGAGGCCGGGCACCACGAGGCGGGCCGGGAAGCCGTGCTCGACGGGCAGGGGCTCGCCGTTCATGCCGATGGCCACCATGGCGTCACGGCCGTCCATCACCGCCTCGACCGGCGACCCGGCGGTCCAGCCGTCGACCGAGCGGCTCACGAGCTGGTCGGCGCCGTCCTGCACGCCCGCCTCACGGAGGATCGACGCCAGGGGCACGCCGAGCCAGCGGGCGTTGCCGGCGTAGCGGCCGCCGACCTCGTTGGAGACGCACACCAGGGTGACGTCGCGCTCGATCAGCTCGCGGTTGACGAGGTCGTCGAAGCTCAGCTCGATCGGGTTGTCGACCATGCCCTTGATGCGCAGCGACCAGTTCGACGGGGTGACCTGCGGCGGCACGAGGGCGGTGTCGACCCGGTAGAAGTCGCCGTTGGGGGTGACGAATGGGGTGATGCCGGCGGTGCCGAGGTCGACACCCGCTGGAAGGGCGGCCGCGGGCGACGAGGGGGCCGGGAGGGTGACGGCGTCGCGGGCGCCGCTCACGCTGTAGCGGCCCTGGAGGCCCTTGCCCATGGCGCCGACCACCACCACGCCACCGGCCACCGCGCCGGCGGTGACGAGGAAGGCCCGGCGGTCGAAGCCGGTCGGGGCGGGCGCCTCGGGGCCACCGGAGGCCCGCATGACGGCCGGCCGGTCACCGGCCACCGGGACCGACGACGAGCCGGCGGCGACCGAGGTCGGGGCCGCGGCGGTCGGCACGGAGACGGCGGCGGTGCGGCCGAGCAGCAGCCACAGCACGGCGACGCCGGCCACCGCGCCGAGGATCGCGGGCCAGGCGTTGGCGAAGGTGGCACCGGGGCGGCTGAGGGCGGCGGCCACACCGATCACGCCGAAGGCCACCGTGCCGGCGATGCCGATCCAGAGCCGCCTGACCGAGGCGATGCCGAGCAGCACCGACACGATCACGAGGGTGATGGTGGTGCCGGCGATGAGGGCGTCCTTGTCGTTCTCGCCGAAGGTGCGGATGGCGAAGTCCTTGAGCCAGTGCGGGGCGTTGTCGACCACGACCTCGCCCACCGACACGACGGCCGACCGGGTGCCCTCGAGCAGCCCGGTGACGAGCTCACCCACCGCGAGGGCCGCGCCGACGGCGAGGAGGCCGGCGAGCGCGCCCCACCACCAGCGCGCACCGGTGCGGGGGCTCCGGGCATCGGGGCCGGGGGCCGGGGGCCGCTCGTCGAGTGTCGTCGTCACGCCCTCACTCCGGCGCCGCCGGGCCGGGCGGATGAGTCAGCCGGGCGCGAACGGCGCGTGAACCGCGCCACTCGACGCGTGACTCGGCAGCCGTCATCGGGGAACCTGGGCCGATGGCCGAACTGCTCGCCGACCTCGACCCCTCCCT
>CAMFLJ010000022.1 GCA_945957335.1 uncultured Actinomycetes bacterium
CCGCTGGAGCTCGGCATAGCCCCGGATGGCGGCGAGGGGGGAGCGCAGCTCGTGCGACGCGTCGGCGACGAACCGGCGCAGGTTGTCCTCGCTCGCCTGGCGGGCGTCGAACGCGGCGTTGAGCGCGGTGGCCACGCGCTCGACCTCGCGGCCCCCGCCGGTGGCCACGCGCCGGTCGGTGTCGCCGGAGGCGATGGCGTCGGCGGTGGTGCCGATGTCGACGAGGGGACGGAGGCCGACGCCGACGAGCCAGGTGGCGGCGACGGTGGCGGCCGCGAGCAGCCCCAGGCCCACCCAGATCTCGAGGCGGCGGACGTGGGCGATCGTCTGGTCGACGTCGGTGGTGGGGGCGAGCACGACCACGACGTCGGCGGACCCGTCGACCGGCTCGGCGAGCACCCGGTAGGGCTGGCCGTCGATGGTGGTGTCGCCGAGGTCGGTCCGCCCGGCGCGGGCCTCGTCGAGCGCGTCGGTGGGCAGGGCGTCGAGCACACCCCCGGCCGAGGCCAGCGGGTGGACGCGGGAGTCGACCACGGTCCCGTCGGGGGCGATGCGGGCCGCCACGAGGTTCCCGAAGAAGGGGTCCTGGGCCTGCTCGGCGCCGGACGCCGCAGTGAGCTGGGCGGCGGCGAAGGGCTCGGCGTCCTGGAGGTCGCTGTCCACCCGGTCGAGGAGGTACGACCGCAGGGCGGAGCTGGTGATCACGGCCGCGAGCAGCAGGCCGACGCCGGTGACCGCCAGCACCACGAGCACGAGCCGGGCCCGCAGCGTCACGGTGCCACCGGGCGCACCAGGTAGCCGACGCCGCGCACCGTCGTGATGAGCGGCTCGCCCCGGGCGTCGAGCTTCTTGCGGATGTACGAGATGTAGGTCTCGACCACCGTCGAGTCCTCGGGCAGCTCGTAGCCCCACACCTGCTCGAAGATCTGCTCCTTGGGCACCACCCGCCCGGCGTTGGCCATGAGGTGCCGCAGCACGTTGAACTCGGTGGCGGTGAGCTCGACCAGCGACCCGCCCCGGCGCACCTCGTGGGTGTCCTGGTCGAGGGTGAGGTCGCCGCACGTGAGCACGGCGGCGGTCCGCGCCGAGCCGCGTGTGCGGCGGGCGACGGCCTCGATGCGAGCGACGACCTCCTCGAGGCTGAACGGCTTGGTGATGTAGTCGTCGCCGCCGATGCGCAGGCCGGTGACCTTGTCGGCGACGGCGTCGCGAGCGGTGAGGAACACGACCGGCGTCCCGATGCCGGCTTCACGGAGGCGGCGGCACACCTCGAACCCGTCGTAGTCCGGCATCATCACGTCGACGACGAGCACGTCGGGCCGCAGGTCCTGGGCCTTCACGATGGCCTCGTGGCCGCTCGCCGCCGTCTCCACCTCGAAGCCGACGAACCGCAGGCCGATGCCGAGCAGGTCGGTGATCGACGGGTCGTCGTCGGCGACGAGGACCTTCAGACCGGGCTCGGTGTCGTGGCTCACGACGACAGTCCACCCGTCGCGGGGCCCGGAGTGTCGTCGCCCCCCGCTCAGGCGGGCTCGAGCACGAAGATCCTGATCTCGCGGTCCTGCACGCGCTGGCGGTACTTGGCGTACCCGGCGTAGACGTCGCGCGACGACGCCCACACCTCGGCGCGCTCGTCGTCGGTGGCGGGCCGGGCCACCACCTCGAGCGGCGTGCCCCGGTAGGCGACCGTGGCGTGGGGGTCGGCCTCGAGGTTGTGCACCCACGCCGGGGTGGAGGGGCCGCCGAAGTTGGTGCCGAGGAGGGCGAGGTCGTCGCCGACCGGAACCGAGATCAGCGGGGTCGTCCGGCGCTGCCCGCTGCGGCGGCCGGTGGTGGTCACCATCAGCACCGGCAGCCCGGCCAGCAGGTCGGGCGCCGAGCGCCGGCCGTGGGTGGCCCGGTCGAGCACCCGGTCGACCGGTGGGAGCACCCGGGCGAACATCCACGCCCCGGGCTTCGACGAGCCGAGGGCCTGCATGGAGCGCTGCAGCGCGTTGGCCCGGCGGTGCCGGTACCCGAGGTCGGTGGCGGTGCCCATGCAGCTCCTTCGGGGTCGTCGTCGGTGACGAGAGTCTGCCCCCGATGGCGCGGCGGGCCCCGGCCGCCGTCCTGGTCAGCTGCGGTCGAGGTCGAACTCGAGCACCTGGGTGAGGCGCACATTGTTGCCAGAAGGGTCGCGGAACGAGGTGTCGATGCCGTAGGGCTGTGGCGTCGGGGGATCGTTGAACACGACGCCACGGGCGGACAGGTCGTCGTAGGCGGCCTGGCAGTCGTCGGTCTCGAGGAACAACGTGCCGCCCGCGCCCATGGCGACGAGGTTGGCGAGCTGCTCGCTGGCGCCGGCCTCGAGCATCGGGGGGCCGGGGACCGGCATGAGCACCAGGCCGACCTCGGGCTGGCCCACGGGCCCGACCAGGAGCCAGCGGAAGCCCCACTCCGGCATGGTGACGTCCGAGCGGACCTCCCATCCCAACGTGCCCACGTAGAACCGGAGCGCCTCCTCCTGGTCGTGGACCCAGAACTGCGCGTTTGCGATCTTGATCACGGTCGTCCTCCTGTCGTCCTCCCCGACGCTACGGAGACGGCTCCGGACGCGCTTCTCGAAACGTGCGGTTCTCCGGGCGCCCGTAGTCCCGCGCCACACAGTCGGGCACCCGCACCAGGCGGCGGGCAGGGGGGAACTGCTCCCGGTACGCCGTCGGGGTGATCCCGTGGACCCGTCGGAAGCTCGTGGTGAACGAGCCGAGGCTCGCCCACCCGACCGCCTCGGCGATCTCGGTCACGGGGCGGTCGGTGGTCCGGAGGAGGGCGGCGGCCCGCTCGAGGCGGCGGGTCAGGAGGTACCGGTGCGGCGGCTCGCCGAACGCGATGCGGAACTCGCGGCTGAAGTGGGCGGCCGACAGCCCGGCGGCGCGGGCGAGGTCGGCGACGGTGAGCGGCTCCGCGTACCGGGCATCGGCCAGGTCCCGGGCGCGCAGCAGGTGACGGACGGGAGGCACCACCTGACGAGTGTCGCAGCAGCGCGGCGGCACCGCGCCCCGACCATGGGCGGCTGACGGTCGGCGGGCCATCATGTCGGCGTGACCTACTGCATCGCGATGCGCCTCGACGACGGGCTGGTGTTCCTCTCCGACACCCGCACCAACGCCGGGGTCGACAACATCAGCACCTACCGCAAGCTCCACGTCTTCGCCCCGGCGCCCGACCGGCTCTTCGTGCTGCAGTCCGCGGGCAACCTGGCCACCACCCAGGAGGTGCTCGACCGCATCGCCCACGACCTCGCCGCGCCCGATCCCACCGGCCTGGCCACCGTCGAGCGGCTCTACGAGGCGGCGCTCTACGTCGGTCGCCTGAGCACCGAGGTGGCGGCCTCGCACAGCGCCGCCCTCTCCCAGGTGGGGGCCGACGGCACCGCCAGCTTCATCGTCGGCGGCCAGGTCGGCGACGAGGCCCCCGACATCTTCATGGTGTACCCGCAGGGCAACTACATCAGGGCCTCCGACGACCTGCCCTACCTCCAGATCGGCGAGACCAAGTACGGCAAGCTCATGCTCGACCTGGCCGTCTACGCCCGCTCCGACATCGACCAGGCGGTGAAGATGGCGGTGTCGTCGATGATCTCGACCGCCCGGGCCAACCTGTCGGTCGGGCCGCCGTTCGACCTCGGCGTGTACCGCAACGGCAGCCACGCCCTCGACGAGGGCCGCCTGCACGCCGACTCGCCGGCGCTGGTCGAGCTGAGCCGGGCGTGGATCGAGCACCTGGTCGAAGGGGCCCACTCGCTGCCCGAGATCACCTTCGACGACCAGCACCGCGAAGGCGCCACCCCGCCCGGGCACTGATAGAAACGACCGATGGCAGATCAGGCAGCGTTCGCCGACCAGGCGATGGAGTTCATGCCGCAGCTCTACAGCGCGGCCCTCCGCATGACGCGCAACGCCTCCGATGCCGAGGACCTCGTGCAGGAGACCTACCTCAAGGCCTACCGGGGCTTCGGTGGGTTCCAGGAGGGCACCAACCTCAAGGCCTGGCTCTACCGGATCCTCACCAACACCTTCATCAACTCGTACCGCTCGAAGAAGCGCCGGCCCGACGAGACCGAGCTCGACGAGGTCGAGGACCTCTACCTCTACCGCCGCCTGGGCGGCCTCGAGGCCGTGCAGGTGGGCCGCAGCGCCGAGGACGAGCTCATGGACTGGTTCACCGACGCCGAGGTGAAGGACGCCGTCGAGCACCTCCCGGAGAACTTCCGGCTGGCCGTGCTGCTGGCCGACGTCGAGGGCTTCTCCTACAAGGAGATCGCCGAGATCCTCGACATCCCGATCGGCACCGTGATGAGCCGGTTGCACCGGGGAAGAAAGGCGCTCCAGAAGGAGTTGTACGAGTACGCCTCCCAACGGGGGCTCACCGACCGGCCCTCCGGGCCGGACGGTGCAGGGGCCACCGAGCCCGTCGACCGCCAGCCGGCCCACACCGGCACGACCGCACACGACGACTGAGCCATGGCCGAGCACCACGACACCGAGTCCCACGACAGCGCCCACCAGCACGACCACGCCCACGGGAAGGTCGACTGCGAGGCGGCGCTGGCCGAGATCTACACCTACCTCGACGGTGAGCTCACCGAGGAGAAGCGGGTGCTGATCGCCGGGCACCTCGAGGGCTGCAACCCGTGCATCGAGGCGTTCGACTTCGAGGCCGAGCTCCGGATGGTCGTCTCGACCAGGTGCCACAACGACGAGGTGCCCGAGTCGCTCCGGATCCGCATCGCCCAGAAGCTCACGCTGATGGCCCAGGGCGAGGCCCCCGACGGCGGCGATGAGGGAGCTCGCGCCGCGGGCGCCTAGGATCGACGGCCATGGACATCGTCTTGGCTGCCAAGGTCTGGACCTTCTGGATCTCCGTCGCGCTGGTGGTCGCTTCCATCGGCCTCGTCGTCGCCGTGATCGTGGGGTACCTGTACAAGGTCGTGATGCCCCGCTACCCCAAGCGCTGACCCGTGGCCGGGGCGGTCGACTGGTCCTTCGCCGAGTGGGTCGCGATCCGCGCCGCCGGCCGTGAGCCGTTCGCCCAGAGCTACCACTACGACTCGCTGCAGCCCGACTTCGACCGCCTGACGGCCATCGCCGAGGAGCTGGTCGAGGCCGAGACCGGCCTGCGCTCGCTGGCCGGCCCGGCCCGGGCGCGCGTCACCGACCGAGCCGGCTGGATCAGGGCCAACCTCTCGTCGTTCCAGCGCCTGCTGCGGCCCCTGCTCGAGAAGTTCGACGACCGCGTGTCGGGCAGCCTCGCCGCCCCGATCACCACCCGCCTCGCCGGTGCCGAGCTGGGCATGGTGCTGGGCTGGATGTCGGGCCGGGTGCTCGGCCAGTACGACCTCCTCGTCATCGAGGAGGAGAACCCGCTCGACCAGGACCTCGTCTACTACGTGGGCCCAAACGTGCTCGCCCTCGAGAAGCAGTTCGCCTTCCCGCCCGAGCAGTTCCGGCTGTGGCTGGCCCTCCACGAGGTCACGCACCGGGCCCAGTTCACCGGCGTGCCGTGGCTCCGCGAGCACTTCATCGGCCTCGTGCACGACACGCTCGGTGCGGTCGACCCCGACCCGAAGCGGCTCATCGACGGCGTGAACCGCATGGCCGAGAGCATCCGCTCGGGCCAGAACCCGCTGGCCGACGGCGGCATCGTGAACCTGGTCGCCGGCCCCGAGCAGCGGGCGATCCTCGACCAGGTCAGCGGAATGATGAGCCTGCTCGAGGGCCACGGCGACGTCACCATGGACCGCGCCGGCAAGGGCCTGGTGCCCAGCGCCGCTCGCTTCTCGAAGGTGCTCAGCCAGCGGCGCGAGTCGGCCAAGGGCCTGTCGCGCCTCGTGCAGCAGCTGATCGGGCTCGAGGCCAAGCTCAGCCAGTACGCCCAGGGAGAGGCCTTCATCGCCGCCGTCGAGCGCTCGGGCGGGCAGACCCTGCTCAACCGGGCGTGGGAGCAGCCCGGCAACCTGCCGAGCGTCCTCGAGATCCGCGAGCCCCACCGCTGGATCGAGCGGATGGGCGCGGCGCTCCCCGCCGCGGGCTGAGGCCGCCCCGGTGGTCGCGCTGGGCCCCGACGGGCTGCTCGACCGCTGCAGCTTCCCCGCCGCGGGCACGCCGCTGGTGTGCGGGGTGTCGGGTGGGGCCGACTCGCTGGCCCTGCTGGTGCTGGCCGTCGCCGCCGGGTGCGAGGTCACCGCGGTGCACGTCGACCACGGCCTGCGCGCCGGCTCGGCCGACGAGGCCGAGGTGGTCGGGGCCGCGGCCGAGCAGCTGGGCGCCGGATTCCGGGCGGTGAGCGTCGAGGTGGGCGCCGGCCCCAACCTCGAGGCCCGCGCCCGCGCGGCCCGCCACGCCGCCCTCGGCCCCGACGCGGCCCTCGGCCACACCGCCGACGACCTGGCCGAGACGGTGCTGGTCAACCTCCTGCGCGGCGCCGGGCTCGAGGGGCTGGCCGGCATCCGGCCCGGCCCCCGCCACCCGATCCTGGGCCTGCGCCGGGCCGAGACCGTCGCCCTGTGCTCCGAGGTGGGCCTCACCCCGCTGGCCGACCCCTCGAACCACGACCCGGCGTTCCTCCGCAACCGGGTGCGCCACGAGGTGCTGCCGCTGCTCGTCGAGGTGGCCGGCCGCGACCTCGTGCCCGTCCTCGACCGGCAGGCGGCACTGCTCGCCGAGGCCGCCGACCACCTGCGGGCCGAGGCCGACGCCCTCGACGTCACCGACGGCCCGGCCCTCACCGCCGCGCCCGCCGCGGTCGCCCGCGTGGCGGTGCGCGAGTGGCTGCGGGCCGACGACCCCGAGCGCCACCCGCCCGACGCCGCCACCGTCGAGAGGGTCCTCGACGTCGCCGCCGGGCGCAGCCTGGCCACCGACGTGGGTCGCGGCCGTCGGGTCGAGCGCACCCGTGGGCGCCTCCGGCTGGTGCCCGCGGCCGGGCCCGGCGGCGTGCGGTAACTTCGCCGATCGTGCCCGCCACGAGCGAACGCCCCCATCTCGACCCCGACAACGACCCCGATCTCGGTGAGGTCGTCGTCACCCGGGAGGCGCTCGAGCAGCGCCTCGCCGAGCTCGGTGCCGAGATCACCCGCGACTACGCCGGCCGTGCCCCGCTGCTCATCTGCGTGCTCAAGGGCGCGGTGATGTTCATGGCCGACCTGGCCCGCCACGTCGACCTGCCGGTCGAGCTCGACTTCATGGCGGTGTCGTCCTACGGCAGCGCCACCAAGTCGAGCGGCGTCGTCCGCATCGTGAAGGACCTCGACATCGACCTCGGTGGCCGCGACGTCATCGTGGTCGAGGACATCGTCGACAGCGGCCTCACGCTCAACTACCTGCTGAAGAACCTGGCCTCGCGGCACCCGGCCAGCCTCGAGGTGTGCGCCCTCCTCCTGAAGGAGGGCCAGCAGAAGGCCGAGCCCCCGCTGCGCTACGTCGGCTTCCGACTGCCGAACACCTTCATCGTCGGCTACGGGCTCGACGTCGCCGAGCGCTACCGCAACCTGCGCGACATCCGCACCTTCGTCGGCAGCGCGGGCGGGCACTGACGCTCCGGCTCGGGTCTCCGTGGCCCGCCCCGATAGCCTCACCGCCGTGCCTGAGCCCGACCAGTTGACCCCCGTCGACCTCCCTCGCATCGCCGCCGCGGTGCGCGAGATCCTCATCGCCATCGGCGAGGACCCGGACCGCGACGGACTGCTCGACACGCCGATGCGCGTGGCCCGGATGTACGAGGAGGTCTTCGCCGGCCTCCGCGAGACCCCGGACACCCACCTCCAGGTGATGTTCGAGGCCAACCACGACGAGATGGTCATGGTCCGCGACATCCCGATGACCTCGATGTGCGAGCACCACCTGGTGCCGTTCATGGGCAAGGCCCACGTCGCCTACATCCCCGGCGCCGACGGCCGGGTCACGGGCCTGTCGAAGCTGGCCCGCCTGGTCGACGCCTACGCCAAGCGCCCGCAGGTGCAGGAGCGCCTCACCGGCCAGATCGCCGACGAGATCGAGCGCACCCTCCAGCCTCGCGGCGTGCTCGTGGTCATCGAGGCCGAGCACCTCTGCATGTCGATGCGGGGCGTGCGCAAGCCCGGCTCGTCCACCGTCACCTCGGCGGTGCGCGGCCAGTTCCGCGACAGCACGGCAACTCGCTTCGAGGCGATGCGCTTCATCGAGCGTTGAGCTCGCCCGACCTCCCCGTCCTCCCGCAGGTGATGGGGATCGTCAACGTCACGCCCGACTCCTTCAGCGACGGCGGCCTGTTCCTCGATCCCGCCGCGGCGGTGGCCCACGGCCTCGACCTGCTGGCCGAGGGCGCGTCGGTGCTCGACGTGGGCGGCGAGTCGACGCGGCCCGGGGCCACGCCCGTGACCGTCGACGAGGAGCTGCGGCGGGTGCTGCCGGTGGTCGAGGCGCTGGCCGAGCACGGTCGGGTCAGCATCGACACGCGCAAGCCCGAGGTCGCCCGAGCGGCGGTCGCCGCCGGCGCCACCCTGATCAACGACATCACCGCCGAGCTGTGGCCCGTGGCGGCCGAGCTCGGGGTGGGATGGATCGCCATGCACATGCGCGGCGAGCCCGGCACCATGCAGGAGTCCCCCCGCTACGACGACGTCGTGGCCGAGGTCTGCGCCTTCCTCGACGAGCGTGCGGGCCTGGCCCGCGACGCCGGCGTGCGCGAGGTGTGGGTCGACCCCGGCATCGGGTTCGGCAAGTCCTCCGAGCACAACATCGAGCTGCTGGCCCAGCTCGACCGGGTGGTCGAGCTGGGGTGGCCGGTGCTGGTCGGCACGAGCCGCAAGATGACCCTGGGGCGCCTCCTGGCCGCCTCCGACGGGGTCGAGGGCGTGGTCCCGCCCGACGACCGCCTGGCCGGCTCGATCGCCACCGAGGTGTGGGCGATGCACCTCGGCGCGTCGATGGTTCGGGCCCACGACGTGAGGGCCGCCGTCCAGGCCGCCAAAGTCGTGGCAGCATGACGGCCGTGGCCAGCAAGGGCAAATGGGCCCAGGGCATCCGCCCTCGTAACTTCCACTGGGTGATCGCCGACCGTCTCGCCGTGTGCGAGCGGCCCGGTGGCTACGGCGCGAACCATCGCAAGGTGCGCCGTCAGGAAGAGATCATCTGGGTCCGTGAGCAGGGGTTCACCTGCGTGGTGTCGGTGATCTCGGCCCCGCACAACCTGCACAACTACGACGAGCTGGGCGTCGTGTGGCGCCACCGCCCGGTGCCCGACGACGAGCTCTCGAACTACGAGTCGGCCTTCTACACCGAGCTCCGCGACATGCTGCAGCGCGGCGAGCGGGTCCTGATCCACGGCGAGGAGCTCGGCGACCGCGTGTGCGGCCTCATCGCCGGCTACCTGCTCTGGAACGGTCTCGTCGAGACCGCGCCCCGCACGGTCACCGTCATCGAGCGCCTCACCCAGCGCCAGCTGGGCCCGTCGGGCCGCGAGATGGTCGCCGTGGCGGCGACGCTGCCGCCGCCCGCGGCCTGAGGCACCCGCAGCCATGGCAACCACCGACCGCATCGAGCTGCGCGGCCTCGTCCTGAGCGCCATCTGCGGCGCGCTCCCTGAGGAGCGCGAGCGGGCCCAGCCCCTCGAGCTCGACCTCGACGTCGTCGCCGACCTCTCGGTGGCGGGCGCGTCCGACGAGCTGCCCGACACGCTCGACTACGGCGCCATCTGCGCCGACGTCGAGCGCTGCGTCACCACCCTCGAGCCGGTGCTCCTCGAGCGCCTGGCCCAGGCGGTGGCCGACGTGGTGCTCGCCGACGAGCGCGTCGTGTCGGTCACCGTCACCGTCCGCAAGCTGCGCCCGCCGGTGCCCCAGGTGCTCGCCACCTCGGGTGTCCGCATCACGCGGGAGCGCTGAGTGGCCCGCGCCCTGCTCGGTCTGGGCTCCAACATGGGTGACTCCTGGGCCATCCTCCGCGAAGCAGTCGGATCGCTCACGGGCGTGGTGGCGGTCTCGCCCGTCTACCGCACCGACCCGGTGGGTGGTCCCGGCGGCCAGGAGCCGTACCTCAACATCGTCGTCGAGATCGACACCGACCTCAGCGCCCGGGAGCTGCTCGGCGTGTGCCACCGCCTCGAGTCGGCCGCCGACCGCGTGCGCACGGTCCGGTGGGGCCCGCGCACCCTCGACGTCGACATCGAGTGGATGGAGGGCGTCGAGATCGACGAGCCCGACCTCCAGGTGCCGCACCCGCGCATGCGCCAGCGCCGGTTCGTGATGGCACCCCTCGCCGACCTCGCCCCCGACGTGGCCGGGCCCGACTGGGCCGATCGCGCCGAGGGCCGGGTCGAGCTCGTCGGCCCCCTCGACTCCCGACCGGTGTGAGCGCCGCCGGCCGTCGCTCGCTCCGCGTCGTCGGGCCGGGCCGGGCCGGCTCGTCGCTCGCCGCCGCGCTGGCCGCGGCCGGGTGGGAGGTGCTCGAACCGGTGCGCCACGGCGAGGACGTCACCGGCGCGGCGCACGACGTCGACCTGCTGGTGATCGCCACGCCCGATGCCGCCGTGGCCCCGGTGGCCGCCGCGGTCGAGCCGGTCGCCTCGACCACCGTGGCCCACCTGGCCGGCTCGCTCGGCCTCGACGTGCTCGGTCCCCACGCCCGCCGCGCCGCCCTGCACCCGCTCGTGTCGCTGCCCGACGCCGAGGTCGGGACCCGGCGCCTGGCCGCCGGCGCGTGGTTCGCCGTGGCGGGCGACCCACCCGACGCCCTCGCCCTCGTCGAGCAGGTCGTGGCCGACCTCGGGGGCCGCTCGTTCACCGTCGCCGACGCCGACCGGGCCCGCTACCACGCCGCCGCGGCGATCGCCTCGAACCACCTCGTGGCTCTCCTCGGCCAGGTGCAGCGGGTGGCCGGTGGCGCCGGGGTGCCGCTCGAGGCCTACCTCGACCTCGTCCGCGCCACCCTCGACAACGTGGCCGAGCTGGGCCCCCACGCCGCGCTCACCGGGCCGGTGGCCCGCGGCGACTGGGACACCGTCGAGCGCCACCGGGCGGCGCTGCCGGCCGACGAGCTCGTGGCCTACGACGCCATGGTGGCGGCGGCCCGCCGGCTGGTCGACGATGGTGCCCCGCCGGCGCCGGGTGCCGACGGGCCCGAGGGGGAGGAGGAGCGCGGATGGACGTCCTGACCACCAAGGCCGCGATGCGCGCCCACCTCGACGGGCTGCGGGCGCAGGGCCTCACCGTCGGGCTCGTCCCCACCATGGGCGCGCTCCACGACGGCCACCTCTCGCTCGTGCGTGCCGCGGCGGCGGAGTGCGACGTCGTCGCCATCACCATCTTCGTGAACCCGCTGCAGTTCGCCGCGGGCGAGGACCTCGACGCCTACCCCCGCCCCCTCGAGCGCGACCTCGAGCTGGCCGCGGGTGCGGGTGTGACGGTGGCCTTCACGCCCGACACCGCCGAGATGTACCCGACGCCCACCGCCACCAACGTGCACGTCGAGGGCCTCACCTCGGTGATGGAGGGCGCGGCGCGGCCCACCCACTTCGACGGCGTCACCACGGTGGTCACCAAGCTCTTCAACATCGCCGGGCCGTGCCGGGCCTACTTCGGCGAGAAGGACTTCCAGCAGCTGTCGGTGGTGCGCCGCATGGCCGCCGACCTCGACCAGCCCGTCACCGTGGTCGGGTGCCCGATCGTGCGCGAGCCCGACGGCCTCGCCATGTCGAGCCGCAACGTCTACCTCTCGCCCGCCGAGCGCACCGCGGCCGCCGTCCTCAACCGGGCGCTGCGGGCCGGGGCCGCCCTCGTCGAGCAGGGCGAGCGCTCGCCGACCGCGGTGGCCGCCCGCATGGCCGAGGTCGTGGCCGCCGAGCCGCTGGCCCGCCTCGACTACGCCGAGGCGGTCGATCCGGGCCCCCTCGAGGCGCCCGACCGGCTCGTGCCCGGGCACGAGGTGAGGTTGCTGGTGGCGGCCGGTTTGGGGTCGACCCGCCTCCTGGATAACGTTGGGGTCCTCGTGCCATGAGCCCGAGGCTCGTTCCCGTACGGCGACCTGGAGAGGCGCCAAGCACTCGAGGAGCAACGACGTGCACCGTCGCATGATGAAGTCGAAGATCCACCGCGCGCGGGTCACCGACGCCAACCTGCACTACGTGGGGTCGATCACCCTCGACACGCGCCTGATGGAGCTCGCCGACATCCGCGAGTGGGAGCAGGTGCAGGTCGTCGACATCGACAACGGCGCCCGGTTCGAGACCTACGCCATCCCCGGCGGCACCGGCGACGTGTGCCTCAACGGGGCCGCGGCCCGCCTGGTCCAGCCCGGCGACCGCATCATCATCATCACCTACGGCGACTACGACGAGGCCGAGCTCGAGCACTACGAGCCCCGCGTCGTGCACGTCGACTCCTCCAACCGTCCGGTCGACGAGGGCACCGCCACCGAGCTGGCCGCCCTCGAGATCGGCCTGCGGGCCTGATCCGTCGCCCCGATCCGGCGCCGCTCCGGGCAGCGCCGACCGGGGCACGAGCACCGCACCGCCCGTCGTGACCTCCGCTCCGCCTCCCGTCGAGGTCGACCTCCTCGTCGTCGGCTCCGGCGTGGCCGGTCTCACCGCGGCCGTGCGCGCGGCCGACGCCCACGGCCTGCGGGTGGGCGTCGTCACCAAGTCGGCCATCGACGCCGCCACCACCCGGTGGGCCCAGGGCGGCATCGCCGCGGTGTTCGACACCTCGGCCGACAGCACCGAGCTGCACATCGCCGACACCCTGGCGGCCGGCGGCGGGCTGTGCGACGCCGACGCCGTGCGGGTGCTCGTCGAGCAGGGCCCTGACGCCGTCCGCCACCTCATCGAGCTCGGCGCCGTGTTCGACCGCGCCCCCGACGGTCGCCTCGACCTCGCCCGCGAGGGCGGCCACGGCCTGGCCCGCGTCGTGCACGCGGGCGGCGTGGCCACCGGCGTCGAGGTCGAGCGCACGCTCGTCGGGGCCGTCCACGCCACCGCGGCCCACGTCGACGAGGGGGCCTTCGCCCTCGACCTCGTGGTCGAGGGTGGCCGCTGCGCCGGTGTCGTGGTGGCCCGTCCCGATGGCACCACCCAGGTCGTGCGGGCGGCCCACACGCTGCTCGCCAGCGGGGGAGCGGGGCAGCTCTTCGCCCTCACCACCAACCCGGCGGAGGCCACCGCCGACGGTGTGGCCATGGCGCTGCGGGCGGGCGTGGCCGTGGCCGACGTCGAGTTCGTCCAGTTCCACCCCACCGCGCTGGCGATCGACCGCCACCCGCGCCCCCTGCTGAGCGAGGCGCTCCGGGGCGACGGCGCCCTCATCCGCGACATCCACGGCGAGCGCTTCGTCGACGAGATGCTGCCGCGCGACCTCGTCAGCCGGGCCATCACCGCCCGCATGCTCGAGCAGGGCGTCGACCACTGCTTCCTCGACGTCACCGGCATCGACCACTTCGTCGAGCGCTTCCCGACCATCGCCAGCCGCCTGGGCGAGGTCGGCCTCGACCCCACCACCGACCTGCTTCCGATCGCGCCCGCCGCCCACTACCTGTGCGGCGGTGTGGTCACCGACCTCGACGGCGCCACCGACCTGCCCGGCCTGTGGGCCGCCGGCGAGGTCGCCTGCTCGGGGGTGCACGGCGCCAACCGGCTGGCCTCCAACTCGCTGCTCGAGGGTCTGGTGTTCGGGGCCCGGGCGGTCGACGCCGTCGCCGCCGGGGCCGACGGGCCGCAGGCCACCGGGGCCATGCGGGCCGTCCTCGGGCCCCCCTCGGCCGACGACATCGCGGGCCGACCGCTGGCGGTCACGCTGCGGGCGGCGTCCGGTGCCCATCGCGCCGCCGACGGCCGGCCCCCGACCGACGAGGCGGCCGCCAAGCAGGCCGCCGAGGCCCTCGACCGGCTCCAGCGGGCCATGACCGCCGGTGCCGGGGTGCTGCGCGACGCCGCGTCCCTGGCGACCACCGCCGAGGCCGTCGAGGCGGCGGCCACGGTCGCCGGCGCCACCGCCCACACCCGCGCCGGCGCCGAGCTCGCCAACCTCTGCACCACCGCCTCCGCCCTGCTGGCGGCGGCGGCCGCACGGGTCGAGAGCCGGGGCGCCCACACCCGCCTCGACCACCCCGAGCCCGACCCCGAGCTCGCCGTGCGCTTCGTCGTGCGGGCCACGGCCTGACGTCGGGCCGATGGTGTCGTCGCCGCCGGACCCGGGGTGGTTGGCCGCGGTGACGCCCACGGGGCAGGCTTGCTGCGTGCCGAGCCCGTTCCACCCGCCCCGCGTCGCCGTCGTCGAGGCCGTGACCCGCGCCCTCGCCGAGGACCTCACCCCGCTGGGCGACCTCACCTCGGCGCTGCTCCCGCAGGACCTCGTCGCCACCGCCTCGTTCGTGGCCCGCACCCCCGGCGTCGTGGCCGGCCGGCCGTGCGCCACCGAGGCGTTCCGGCAGATCGACGAGTCGGTCGAGCTCGAGTGGCAGGTCGACGACGGCGACCCCGTCGGGCCCGGCTCGGTGCTCGCCACCGCCCGGGGACCGCTGCCGTCGATCCTCACCGCCGAGCGCACCGCCCTCAACTTCCTCGGCCACCTCTCCGGCATCGCCACCCGCACCCGGCAGTTCGTCGACGTGGCCGCCACCGGGGGCTCGGCCCGGGTCTGGGACACCCGCAAGACCACCCCGGGCCTGCGCTCGCTCGAGAAGGCCGCCGTGCGCGCCGGCGGCGGCGCGAACCACCGCGGCAACCTCTCGGACTGGATCCTCCTGAAGGACAACCACATCGCCCTGTTCGGCATCGCCGACGCGGTGGCCCGGGCCCGAGCCATGTGGCCGGCCCGCACGGTGCACGTCGAGTGCGACACCCTCGACCAGGTCCACCAGGCCCTCGCCGCCGGCGCCGACGCCCTGCTGCTCGACAACATGGCGCCCGAGCTGGTGAGCCAGTGCGTGGCCGCTGCCGAGGCCGCGCCCCGCCGGCCCCTGCTCGAGGTGTCCGGGGGAGTCACGCTCGAGACCATCGCCGCCTACTCGGCCACCGGCGTCGACTGCATCTCCGTCGGCGGCATCACCAACTCCGCCGGCGTGCTCGACATCGGGCTCGACATCGAGCCGGGCTGACCGGACCAGGAGGACGCAGTGCTGCTCACCGTCGACGCCGGCAACACCCAGACCGTCGTGGGGCTCTACGAGCTCGACGGCGGATCGGCCGCCGGTCGCCGCCCCGAGGACGGCCTGGTCGAGCACTGGCGCATCTCCACCGCGGCCGAGCGCACGTCCGACGAGCTGGCCGTCACGCTCCAGGGCTTCCTCGCCCTGCGCCGCATCCACTTCAGCGACATCGAGGGCATCGCCGTGTCGTCCGGTGTCCCGAAGATCACTGCGGCGCTGCGCGACCTGGCCGAGCGCTACCTCGACTTCGAGCCCATCGTCATCGAGCCCGGCGTCCGCACCGGCATCCGCATCGACTACGACAACCCGAAGGAGGTCGGGGCCGACCGCATCGCCAACGCCATCGCCGCCTTCGACCTCTACGGCGGCCCCACGATCGTCGCCGACTTCGGCACCGCCACCACCTGCGACGCCGTGTCGGCCAACGGCGAGTACCTCGGTGGTGCCATCGCCCCGGGCGTCGAGATCTCGATGGACGCCCTGATCGGGCGGGCCGCCGCGCTGCGGGCGGTCGAGCTGCGGCCGCCGCGCAACGTGCTGGGCAAGTCCACCGTCGAGTCGATCCAGTCGGGCGCGGTGTACGGGTTCGCGGCCCAGGTCGACGGGCTGTGCGACCGCATCATCGAGGAGCTCGGCGAGTGCACGGTGCTCTCCACCGGCGGCCTGGCCGACCTCATCACGCCGTTCTCGCGGCGCATCCAGCACACCGAGCCGTGGCTCACCCTGCACGGGCTGCGCCTCGTCCACGAGAAGAACGTCTAGGGGTCACGGTGCGCGTCGCGGTCACGGGCATGGGAGGCGAGCTCGGCACCCGCGTCGCGCTGCTGCTCGAGGGCCGCGACGACGTCGACGCCATCATGGGCGTCGACCTCGAGCCGCCCCGACGGCACCTCCGGCGGGCGGAGTACCACCGGGTCGACCCCCGCAACCGCGAGCGGATGATCGAGGCCATCGCCGACTTCGCCCCGACGGTGCTGGTGCACCTGGGGGTCTACGAGCCCCACGCCCGCTCCGGCCCGCGCAGCGCCACCACCCGCACCGCGGTCGGCACCATCGCCGCCCTCGACGCCTGCCTCGACGCCGGCACCCTCGAGGCCGTGGTGGTCCGGTCGGGCATCGAGGTCTACGGCCGCGGCCCCGGCGCCCCGGCCCGTCCCGACGAGACCGTGGCCCCCGACCCCACCTGCCCGTTCGGCGAGTCGCTGCTGCACGCCGAGCGAGTCGCCCTCGACGGCGGTGCCCGGGCCGGCGTTCCCGTCAGCCTGCTGCGCTTCGCCCCGGTCGTGGGCCCGCACTTCCCGAGCCCGCTCGGCCGGGTGCTGCGCCTGCCGGCCGTGCCGATCCCGGCGCTGGGCTCGTCGCGCTTCTGCGTGCTGCACCAGGAGGACGCCGCCGCGGCCATCGTGGCGGCGGTGACCCGGCGCCCCGACGGGCCCGTGAACGTCGTCGGCAGCGGCGCCGTCTCCGCCCTGGAGGCGGTGCGCCTGGGCGGCGGGGTGCCCGTGCCCACGTGGGGCCCGGGCTGGATGCTGGCCGCCGTCGGCACCGAGCTGGCCGGCGCGCCGCTGGCCGACCACGTGGTCGAGCTGCTCACCCGGGGGCGCCTGGCCGACGGCGACCGGGCCCAGGAGCTCCTCGGCGTGGCCCCGGTGCACACCACCCCCGAGGTCGTCGCCCACCTCCACGCCTGGGCCGCCCTCCAGCCGGCCGGCGCCGACCGCCCCGCCGCCTGATCCACGACCGGTTCGCCCCGTCGGGCCTTCCGGCGCCCCAGCCGTGGACCTTGGGCTGCGCGGCAGGGCCCCATCGGGGGGCCATGATGAAGAGGTGCCACACGTGGTGGTGCCCGACGGCACCCGCATCGCCTACGACACCTTCGGCCGGTCCGACGGTGAGCCGCTCCTCCTCCTCCAGGGGCTCGGTGCCGACGGCCGGGGCTGGATCCGCCAGCGCCGGGCCATGGGCGAGCGCTACCGCTGCATCGCCGTCGACAACCGGGGTGTCGGCCGCTCCGACATCCCCGAGGGGCCCTACGACCTCGAGGTGATGGCCGCCGACGCGGTGGCGGTGCTCGACGACGCCGGCGTCGAGTCGGCCCACGTCATGGGCGCCTCCATGGGCGGGATCCTCAGCCAGATCCTCGGCGTCCGCCACCAGGAGCGGGTGCGCTCGCTGTCGCTGGCGTGCACCGGCTGCCACCACCACCAGTGGCGCCGCGACCTCCTCGCCGAGTGGGGCGACCTCGCCGTGGAGCGGGGCATGAGGGCCGTGGTCGACGAGGCGTCGCACTGGCTGATGGGCCCCCGGTCGCGCATGCGGCTGTGGCCGGTGATCAGCCTGCTCGGGCCCATGGCCCTGCAGGTGAAGGCCGAGGCGTTCAAGGCCCAGATCGACGCCATCCTCGCCCTCGACGACTCGCTGCGCTTCGAGCTCGAGCAGGTGAAGGTGCCGACGTTCGTGATCGTCGGCAGCCAGGACATCCTCACCCCGATCGGCGACAGCGAGCTCATCCACGAGCTCATCCCCGACTCGGAGATGGTGATCGTCACCGGTGCCGCCCACGGCTTCATGGTCGAGCAGGCCGGCTCGTTCAACCGCGGCATCCGAGGGTTCCTCGACCGCATCACGGCCGTCGACCCGGTCTGACGCAGCCCTCCCGCGGTGGCGGTGGGTCAGGCGGCGGCGTTGACGGTGCCGAGCAGGTGCTCGGCGGCGGCCTCGAGGGCCGTGGTGGCCTCGGTGCCGGCGTAGGGGGCCAGCGCCTTCTGGCCCTCCTCGACGTAGGCCCGGGCGGTGTCGAGCGACGACTGCACGGCCGGGGTGGCCCGCAGCAGCACCCGGGCCTCGGCCCGGGCGGCGGGGTCGTCGACCGGCTCGATCGAGCCGTCGGTGGGGCGCAGGCGGGCCAGCACCGCCTGCAGCTGGTCGGCGGCGGTGCCACCGGCGGCGAGGGTGCGGATGACCGGCAGGGTGTAGGTGCCCTCGACCAGGTCGTGGCCGGCGGGCTTGCCGAGCTCCTCGTCGGTGCTGGTCACGTCGAGCAGGTCGTCGACGATCTGGAACGCCATGCCGAACGAGCGTCCGAAGGTGGTGAGGGCGTCGATCTGCGGGCGGGGCAGGTCGGAGACGATGCCGCCGATGCGGCAGGCGGTGGCGAGCAGCGAGGCGGTCTTGCCGTCGATGGAGGAGAGGTAGGCGTCCTCGGTGCGGCCCAGGTCGAAGGCGCTCTGCACCTCGAGGATCTGGCCCTCGCACAGGCGGGCGATGGTGGCGGCGAGGAGGCCGGCCACCTCGGTGCCGAGCGACGCCGCGATCTCCGAGGCCTTGGCGAGGAGGTAGTCGCCGGCGAGGATGGCCTTGAGGTTGCCCCAGCGGGCGTTCACGCTCTCGACGGTGCGGCGGGTTGTGGCGTCGTCCATGACGTCGTCGTGGTAGAGCGAGCCCAGGTGCACGAGCTCGACCGAGACGGCCCCGAGCACGACCTCGGGCGACGCCGCACCCATGACGTCGTCGGCCGTGGCGGCCGAGGTGACGGCGAACGCGGGCCGCACCCGCTTGCCCCCGGCCAGGATCAGGTGGCTCGCCACCTCGGTGAGGAAGGGGTCGTCGGTGACGACCGAGGCGCGGAGGGCCTCCTCGACGCGGCCGAGGTCGGCCACGAGGACGGGGAGCTGGAGGAGGGGGGAGGCGGTCGCCACGGCGGCAAGGTTAGGCGGGGTGGCTCGAAGTCCCTCAACCCGGGGCCCTCGCTTGACGAGATCAAGGGCCTCCCCGGGTTCCTCTCCCCACGGCGAGGTGAAGCCAGAGGGGGTGGGTAGACTCGGACAACGATTTCCCGCTCTGGGAGGCAGGTGCGCAGTGTTCGAACGATTCACCGATCGGGCTCGCCGGGTCGTCGTCCTCGCTCAGGAAGAGGCACGGCTGCTCAACCACAACTACATCGGCACCGAGCACATCCTGCTCGGGCTGATCCACGAGGGTGAGGGGGTCGCGGCCAAGGCGCTCGAGTCCCTCGGCATCTCCCTCGAGGCGGTCCGGTCCCAGGTGGAGGAGATCATCGGCCAGGGCGGCAGCTCGCCCAGCGGCCACATCCCCTTCACGCCCCGGGCCAAGAAGGTCCTCGAGCTGTCGCTGCGCGAGGCGCTGCAGCTCGGCCACAACTACATCGGCACCGAGCACATCCTGCTCGGCCTCATCCGTGAGGGCGAGGGCGTGGCCGCCCAGGTGCTGGTCAAGCTGGGTGCCGACCTGTCCCGCGTGCGCCAGCAGGTCATCCAGCTGCTGTCGGGCTACTCCGGCCCCGGCGCCCCCCAGGGCTCGGGCGAGAAGGCCGGTGCCACCACCGGCGGCTCCGGCGAGCAGGCCCCCTCGGGCTCGCTCGTGCTCGACCAGTTCGGCCGCAACCTCACCCAGCTCGCCCGCGAGAAGAAGCTCGACCCGGTCATCGGGCGCGAGCGCGAGACCGAGCGGGTCATGCAGGTCCTCAGCCGCCGCACCAAGAACAACCCGGTGCTGATCGGCGAGCCCGGCGTCGGCAAGACCGCCATCGTCGAGGGCCTGGCCCAGGCGATCGCCGCCGACAACGTGCCCGAGACCCTGCACAACAAGCAGCTCTACACCCTCGACCTCGGCGCCCTCGTCGCCGGGTCCCGCTACCGCGGCGACTTCGAGGAGCGCCTCAAGAAGGTGCTCAAGGAGATCAAGACCCGCGGCGACATCATCCTCTTCATCGACGAGCTCCACACCCTCGTGGGTGCCGGTGCCGCCGAGGGCGCCATCGACGCCGCCAGCATCCTCAAGCCGATGCTGGCCCGCGGCGAGCTGCAGACCATCGGCGCCACCACGCTCGACGAGTACCGCAAGCACCTCGAGAAGGACGCGGCCCTCGAGCGCCGCTTCCAGCCGATCAAGGTGGAGGAGCCCTCCGTGGCCCACACCATCGAGATCCTCAAGGGCCTGCGCGACCGCTACGAGGCGCACCACCGGGTCACCATCACCGACCAGGCCCTCGTCGCCGCCGCCAACCTCGCCGACCGCTACATCTCCGACCGGCACCTCCCCGACAAGGCCATCGACCTCATCGACGAGGCCGGCTCGCGCCTGCGCATCAAGCGCATGGAGACCCCGCCGGACTTCAAGGAGCTGGAGAACTCCATCGCCCAGGTGGTGCAGGAGAAGAAGGAGGCCGTCGAGGCCCAGCGCTTCGAGGAGGCCGGCCGCCTGCGCGACCGCGAGAAGGAGCTCCTGGCCGAGAAGGAGGCCAAGGAGCAGGAGATGAAG
>CAMFLJ010000023.1 GCA_945957335.1 uncultured Actinomycetes bacterium
CGCAGTCGGCGTTCGCGCTCACCACCTACGCCGACGGCGTGCAGCCCCTGGTGAACGTCTACGACGGCATCCTGATCCACAGCCGTGGCGGGGCCCCGCTGCGACTCGGTGAGGCCGGGGCCGGCGCCTCGATCGCCACCTCGATCTTCGACCCGCCCGTGCAGATCCGCACCGACCTCGACGTGCCGGTGCTCATCGTCGAGACCGAGACCGACGTGACCTCGGTGATCGGCTACCACCCGGCTCGCCAGGACGACACCGACCGCATCCGGCTCTGGGAGCTCGCCGGCACCGCCCACGCCGACGCCTTCATCGTCGGCGCGGCGGCCGACCTGGTGCCGTGTGGCGCCAAGATCAACGACGGGCCCCAGCGCTTCACCCTTCGGGCCGGGCTGCGGGCGCTCGAAACGTGGGTGCGCACGGGCGAGGCGCCGCCCACCTCGCCCCGCCTCGACGTCGACACCGCGACGGGCAAGGCCGTGATGGTCCGCGACGCCGACGGCAACGCCCTCGGCGGCGTGCGGCTGCCCCAGGTCGTGGTGCCGGTGGCCGCCCTCACGGGGGAGCCGGGGCCGAGCGGCGGCACGATCTGCATGCTGCTCGGCACGACCGTGCCCTTCACCGCCGCCCGCCTGGCCGAGCTCTACCCGTCGGCCGACGCGTACCGCCAGGCCTACGAGCAGGCCACCGACGCAGCCATCGCCGCCGGCTTCGCCCTCCCGGCCGACCGCCAGCAGATCCTCGACGACGCCGACCCGGCCGCGGTCGCCGCCGCCCGATGAGCGCCCCCGCCACCCGGGCCGCCTCCCTCGACGAGGAGATCACCGGGAAGCACGGGCCGTTCCTCGGCTCCGCGGTGCCGGCGCCCGACCTCGCCGCCCACGGGTGGGTGGAGGCCGAGCTCGTGGCCGAGGGCGTCGCCCTCTCCTACCGCCACGACGGCGCGCTGCCGGGCCACGGCCACCTCGAGCTGACCGAGGGGCCCACCGCGCCGTTCCGCACACGGGTCGTCGTGCGCCGGCCCGCCGACGCCGAGGCCTTCTCGGGAACGGTCGTCGTCGAGTGGCTCAACGTCAGCGGCGGCCTCGACGCCAACCCCGACTTCGCCTTCCTGGCCCCCGAGCTGCTGCGCACCGGCGTCGCCTGGGTGGGCGTCTCCGCCCAGCACATCGGCGTCGAGGGCGGGGTGGTGGCGGTCGACTCCGGCGCCGGGAGCGACCTGGCGGGGGTGGGCCTCAAGGGCCTCGTGCCCACGCGCTACGCCACTCTTTCGCACCCGGGCGACGCCTTCTCCTACGACATCTACACGCAGGTGGCCCGGGCGGTGCGCGACGGCGCGGGCATGGGCGGCCTGGCCGTCGAGCAGGTCATCGCCATCGGCGAGTCGCAGTCGGCGTTCGCCCTCACCACCCACATCGACGGCGTGCACCCGCTCACCGGCGCCTTCGACGGGTACCTCGTGCACAGCCGGGGCCGGGGCGCGCTGCCCCTCGGCGAGCCCGGCACCGGGATCGTGGTGCGCGAGTCGGTCGAGTCCACGGTCCCGGTCCTGATCCGCACCGACCAGCCCGTGCCGGTGCTCGTGGTGGAGGCCGAGACCGACCTCCTTCCGGTGCTCGGCTACGCCGAGGCCCGCCAGGACGACACCGACACCGTCCGGCTGTGGGAGATGGCGGGCACCGCCCACGCCGACGCCAGCACCCTCGGCGCCTTCGCCTCGATGGTCGACTGCGGCGTGCCGATCAACGAGGGACCGCAGCGCTTCATGGTGCGCGCCGCGCTGCGCCACCTGGTGGCGTGGGCGGCGGGCGGCCCTCCCCCACCTCTCGCCGACCGGCTCGTGGTCGACCTCGGCCCGGAGGGCGCGTCGTTCCCGCGCGACGCCGACGGCATCGCCCTCGGCGGCATCCGCCTCCCGCAGGTGTCGGTGCCCACCTCGGCGCTCTCGGGCGAGCCCGGCCCGGTCGACACGCTGATGTGCCAGCTGCTGGGGTCGACGCACGCCTTCACCGCCGAGCGGCTGGCCGAGCTGTACCCGTCGCGCGACGAGTACCTCCGGCGCTACACCGAGGCCACCGACGCCGCCATCGCCGCCGGGTTCGCGCTGGCCGAGGACCGCGACGAGATCCTGGCCGACGCCCACCCCGAGCTCCTCCCCGGCTGACGAGGCCCGCGGGACGGGACCTAGGACTCCTGCTCGCGGATCGCGTCGAGGGCGGCCTTCACGGCCACCGCGTGCAGGCCGGCGCCGGCGAGCGTGGCCGTGTGCCACAGCTCGTGGTAGCCGTACACGCCGGGCACCAGGTCGGGCTTCTTGGCGGCGTAGCCGATGGCCCCCACCGTGTAGGCCGCGCCACCGGCCACCAGGAACCCGGTGGCGGTGGGGCCGAGCTGGCGCACCGCCTTCGGGAGCACGGCCACCCCGACCCAGCCCATCACCACGTAGAGCACGTTCACGCGCCGGTCGATGGTGTCGAACATCGCGGTCTTGGCCACCGCCGCGCTCACCCCGGCGCCCCACATGGTGGCGGCCATCGCCGTGCCCGGACGGCCCGGGAGCACGGCGAGGGCGATGGGCGTCCAGGTGCCGGCCACCGCGCCCCAGATGGCGGCGTGGTCGAGGCGGCGGAGCACCTTGGCCGCCTTCTCCGAGCGCGGCAGGCGGTGGTACGACGCCGACGCCGTGAGCATGCCGACGATGCCGGCACCCCACGCCACCGCGGCCACGCGCTCGCGCCGGCCCCGGGCCCTCGAGGCCAGCGTGGCGGCACCGGCGGCGGCCGGGACGATGGCCAGCGCGTGCTGCCAACCGCGGAGCCTCGGGCGCTCGGCCCACTGCTCGGCCCACGTGGCGAGCACGGGGTGGGTGGGCTCTCCGGCCTGGGGGATCGGCTGGTCGGGCACGAGCCGGAACGCTAGCGCCGAGACCTCGACGCGACGGATCCTGGCCAGGCCCCCACCGAGTCGGCAGACTCTCCCGACCGGGAGATCAAAGGGAGCCACGATGACCACCACCTCGGCGCGCCGGCCGCGCGCCCGCCACCTGCTCGTCGCCACCGTGGCCCTCGCCGGCCTGGTCGCCGCCGGGTGCAGCTCCGCCGACCTCAAGGAGGGCGGGATCCCCGCCTCGGCCGGCGCGGTGCCCACCCTGACCACGGCACAGGTCGAGGGCTCGAAGGGCGAGCTCGACCGCATCGTCGCCGACGTGATGGACCAGACCGGCATCCCCGGCGTGGCCGTCGGCGTGGTGTTCGACGACCAGACCGTCATCACCCAGGGCTACGGCACGAAGAAGGCCGGCACCGACGCACCCGTCGACGCCGAGACCGTCTTCCAGCTGGCGTCGCTGTCGAAGCCGGTCGGCGCCACGGCCATCGCCGGCGCGGTGGGCGACGGCAAGCTCGCCTGGGACGACACCATCACGACCTACCTGCCGAACTTCCGGCTCAGCGACCAGTACGTCACCCGGAACGTCACCGTCGCCGACATGTACTCCCACCGCAGCGGCCTGCCCGGCTCCTTCGCCGGCAACGACCTCGAGGCGATGGGCTACGACCAGCAGCAGATCTTCGACCGCCTGCAGTACCTGCCGCTCGAGCCGTTCCGCGCCACCTACGACTACTCGAACTTCGGCATGACCGTCGGCGGCGTGGCCGCCGCCACCGCGGCCGGCACCACCTACCCCCAGCTCGCCCAGCAGGAGCTGTTCGGGCCCGCCGGCATGACCTCGACCAGCGCCAGCTACGCCGACTACCTGAGCCGCTCGGACAAGGCGCTCATCCACGCCAAGGTCGACGGCACGTTCCAGGCCGCCTTCACCCGCGACCCGGACGCCCAGGCCCCGGCCGGCGGCGTCAGCTCGAACGTGGTCGACCTGAGCCGCTGGATGCGCCTGCAGCTCAACGACGGCGAGCTCGACGGCACCCGCATCATCGACGGTGCCGCACTCGACGAGACCCACCGCGCGCACATGAACAGCCGGCCCGAGGGCAACCCCAGCGAGCCGATCCGCCAGTACGGCCTTGGCTGGGACCTCTCGCAGAACGAGGCCGACCCGGCCCTCGTGCAGTGGGCCCACTCGGGGGCGTTCACCCAGGGGGCCGGCACCACGGTGCGGGTGCTGCCCCAGCTCGGGCTCGGCGTGGTCGTGCTCACCAACGCTGCTCCCGTCGGGGGCGCCGAGGCGATCGCCGACGCCTACATCGACACCCTCCTCCACGGCACCCAGACCCAGGACTGGCTGTCGCTCTGGTCGACCCGCTTCGCGCCGATCACCACCCCGCCGGAGATCCCGGTGCCCGCCAACCCGGTGGCGGCGAAGGCGAACACCGCCTACGTCGGCACCTACCGCAACGACTACTACGGCACCGTCGTGATCGCCGAGAAGGACGGCGGCCTGGTGATGCGGTGGGGCCCGACCCAGGCCACCGAGCTCCCCCTCGAGCACTACGACGGCGACGTCTTCTTCTACGTCGACTCGCCCGAGGTTGCCGGGGCCAAGACGCCCCTGGCGTTCCAGTTCGGCACCGGGGCCCGGGCATCGTCGCTCGTGCTCGGCAGCGACACGCCGAAGGGCTCGTGGCAGGTGCTCGACAGGGTGCCGTGAGGCGAGCCGGCTGAGGTCACGACCTCAGCCGGCGAGGACCTCGTCGAGGCGCTCGTACCCCTCGCGCACGCCACCCTCCATCCCCGACGCCACGAACGCGTCGCGGTCGGCGAAGGAGTCGACGAGCGACTCGCCGACCAGGCGCGTGCGGCCACCGGGGAGGGCCTCGAACCGGACCTTCTCGAGGGCCACCTGCTCGGGCATGCCCTCGAAGGTGAAGGTCTGGACGATGCGCTCGCCCTCGACGACGTCGTGGAAGCAGCCTCGGAACGCGTACTCCTCGCCGTCGCTCACGTGGCGGTAGGCCCACTCGCCGCCGGGCCGGCAGTCCCAGCGGTCGACGACCATCTCGTGGCGCCGGGGCCCGAGCCACCGGCACACGAGCTGGGGGTCAGTGTGGGCCCGGAACACCTTGTCGGGCGGTGCGTCGAACTCGCGGACGATGCGCACGAGCGGCACGTCCGGGTCGACCTCGATGGTGGTCTCGTTGGTGGTCGTGCTCATCGGTCCCCTCCCGTGGGGTCGTCGGTGTGGGCGGTGTGGGCGGTGTCGTCGGGCATCGAGGCCAGGACGTCGTCGAGGCGCTGGTGGCGCTCCTCGGCCTGGCGTCGGTAGCGCTCGATCCACCTGGTCATGAGGTCGAAGACCTCCGCGTCGAGGTGGACGGGGCGTCGGGCGCCGTCGCCCGGTCGGGTGACCAGGCCGGCGTCCTCGAGCACCCGGAGGTGCTTGGAGACGGCCTGGACGCTGATGTCGTAGGGCTCGGCCAGCTCGTTGACGGCGGCGTCGCCGACGGCCAGCCGGGCGACGAGGTCGCGCCGGGTGGGGTCGGCGAGGGCGGCGAAGACCTGGGAGAGCTGGTCGGCGGCGGCCACGGGTCCTCCTGCGGCGGTGCGGTGTCGACGTGACCGACTCGGTGTCGGCCACCCGATCGTCAACCATGTGGTTGACGATGTGCACCGTACGGCGGCCAGACCCTCGATGTCAACCTTCTGGTTGACGATGTGGCGTGACCGAACACCTGTTCGCTATGGTCGGGCCATGGCCAACCGGGCCGCCACGATCCTCCACGCCGACCTCGACGCGTTCTACGCGTCGGTCGAGCAGCTGCTCGACCCGTCGCTCCGGGGGCGGCCGATCGCCGTCGGCGGAGGGGTCGTGCTGGCCGCCTCCTACGAGGCCAAGGCGTTCGGCGTGCAGGGCGGGATGTCCGGTCGCCGGGCCCGCGAGCTGTGCCCCGACCTGACCTTCGTCGGCGGCCACTTCGGCGAGTACCAGCGCCTCGGCGACGCCGCCATCGGGGTGCTCCACGACGTCACGCCCCTCGTCGAGCGGATCTCCATCGACGAGGCCTTCGCCGACGTGACCGGCTCGGTCCACCTGTTCGGGCCCGCCCCCGCCATCGCCGAGGCGGTGCGCCGCCGCGTGCGCGACGAGCTCGGCCTGCCCATCTCGGTGGGGGTCGCCACCACCAAGCACCTCGCCAAGGTCGCCTCGCAGGTGGCCAAGCCCGACGGGCTGGTGGTGGTCGAGGCCGGCACCGAGCAGCGCTTCCTCGACCCCCTCCCCGTCCGCCTGCTGTGGGGCGTCGGGCCCGTCACCGAGGCCAAGCTCGCCGACACCGGCATCCGGACCGTGGGCGAGCTCGCCGCCGCCCAGCCCGAGCTGCTCCGCCGCCTCCTCGGCCCCGCCGCCGGCTCGAAGCTCGGCTCGCTCGCCGTCAACGCCGACCCGCGCCACGTCGAGACCGGCCGGCGGGCCGCCTCGATGGGCGCCCAGTCGGCCCTCGGGCGCCGGGAGGCCACCGACGAGCTGCTCCACACCACCTTCGGCTTCCTCGCCGACCGCGTGGCCACCCGCATGCGCGCCAAGGGCCGGGCCGGGCGGTGCATCACCGTGCGGGTGCGCTTCGCCGGGATGCGCAGCGTCACCCGCTCGACCACCCTGCCCGCCCCGGTGTCGACCACCCTCACCATCACCGAGGTCGCCGTCGACCTGGCCCGCACCGCGCTGGCCGACCACCCCCGGGAGCGTGAGGTCAGCCTGCTGGCGGTGTCGGTGTCGCAGCTCGTCACCGAGCCGGTGCTCCAGCTCGAGCTGCCGCTCGGCCTGCCTGGCGACGAGCGCCGCCCGGGAACGCCCCGAGCCGCCGACCGGTGGGCGGTCGACCGATCCATCGACCGGGTGCGCGATCGCTTCGGGCGCGCGTCGGTCGGGTTCGCCGCCGTCGCGCTCTCCGACGGCCACGGCGTGCCCGACGAGTTCCGCGAGCTCGCCGAACGGGACGGTGGCCACGGGCCCGGCCAATAGGCTCGGCCCGTGACGAACGAGCTGACGGCCGACGCGGTCGACGAGGCCGCCGCCCGCCTCGCCCCCGTCGTGCGCCGCACGCCGTTGGAGATGAGCGACCGGCTCACCGCCGCCCTCGGGTTCCCCGTGCTGCTCAAGCGCGAGGACCTTCAGCTGTGCCGCTCCTACAAGGTGCGCGGCGCGTTCAACGTCATCTCCACCCTCACCGACGCCGAGCGCGCCCGGGGCGTGGTGTGCGCCAGCGCCGGCAACCACGGCCAGGGCGTCGCCTACGCCTGCCACCTCCTCGGCATCCGCGGCCGGGTCTACCTGCCGGCCAACACGCCCCGGCAGAAGCGCCAGCGCATCGCCACCATCGGGGGCGAGTGGATCGAGCCGATCATCGCCGGCAGCTCCTACGACGAGGCCAGCGCCGCCGCTCACGCCGACGCCGAGCGCACCGGCGCCGTCTACGTCCACCCCTTCGACGACCCCCTCACCATCGCCGGCCAGGGCACCATCGCCCCCGAGCTGGTCGCCCAGGCCGAGGGCCCGATCGACACCGTGCTCGTGCCGGTGGGCGGAGGCGGGCTCATCGCCGGGCTGGCCCTGTGGCTGCGGGCCCACGCGCCGGGCGTGCACATCGTCGGCGTCGAGCCGGCGGGCGCGCCGAGCATGCGGGCCGCCCTCGACTCCGGTCACCCGGTGGCGCTCGAGGCCATCGACACCTTCATCGACGGCGCCGCCGTGGGTCGGGTGGGCGACGCCACGTTCCCGATCGTGCGCGACCTCGTCGACGAGGTCGTCGCCGTGCCCGAGGGCGCGGTGTGCACCGAGATGCTCGAGCTCTACCAGTCGGAGGGCGTCATCGCCGAGCCTGCCGGCGCCCTGGCCGGTGCGGCCCTGCGCGCCGAGCTCCGACGGTCTCCGCAGGGCCCGGTGGTGTGCATCGTGTCGGGCGGCAACAACGACGTGAGCCGCTACGGCGAGGTGGTCGAGCGGTCGCTGCTCCACGAGGGCCTGCGCCACTACTTCCTCGTGACCTTCCCGCAGGAGCCCGGTGCGCTGCGCCACTTCCTCGACGACGTTCTCGGCCCGGGCGACGACATCGTGCTGTTCGAGTACGTGAAGAAGAACAACCGCGAGACCGGCCCGGCGCTCGTGGGCATCGAGCTCGAGCACGCCACCGACCTGGCCGGCCTCGTCGAGCGCATGACCGCCAGCCCGCTCACCATCGAGCAGGTGCCACCGGGCTCGCCCCTGTTCACCTTCCTCCTGTGAGGCCCACGTGCCCGTCACCCACCTGAACGGCGTCGACCTCTACCACGAGGACCACGGCGAGGGCCCCGCTGTCGTGCTGTGCCACGGGGGTGGCCTCAGCCACGTCGACTTCTTCCAGCAGGTGCCGTTCCTCGTCGGCCACGGCTTCCGCGTCGTCACCTTCGACCAGCGCGGCCACGGCCTGTCGGGTGGCGCGGTGCCCGGCACACCGGCCGCCGAGGCCGCGGCGGCCCAGGGCCTCGACGTGTTCGCCAACGACGCGCTCGCGCTCATGGACCACCTCGGCATCGACGGCGCCGTCGTGGTCGGCATGTCGATGGGCGGGTGGAACGCCTCGCGCCTCGCCCTCACCGCCACCGAGCGGGTCCGGGCGATGGTGATGATCGGCTCCAGCTTCGGGCTCCCCACCGAAGCCCAGCAGGAGTGGGCCCGCTGGATGATCTCGCGCCTCGAGGCCGGCGACGACCCCGTGGAGGCCGAGCGCACCACGCCGCAGCAGCTGCGGTTCCGGGAGCGACGCCCCGACCTGGCGTTCCTGCGCGACGAGCTGGCCGCGCTGTTCCCCGCCCGCGAGGTCGGCCGGGGCACCGGCGTGTACCGGCTGATGGAGGCCACCCCGCCGGGCGACTTCTCCGCGTTCCCGGTGCCCAGCCTGTTCCTGGTCGGTGACGACGACGCCCTGCAGCTGCCGTGGCTCATCGACGCCACCGCCGCAGCCGTCGCCGGCTCGGAGCTGGTGCACGTCCCCGACGCGGGGCACTGCTGCCACTTCGAGCAGGCCGACGTGGTCAACGCCGCCCTGCTCGACTTCCTCCGCCGCCAGGGCTGAGCCGGTCGCGCCCGAGGTGGTGAGCGGCCTCAGTCGGCGGGGCCGAAGGGGCGGTCGCCGGCGACGGTGACGCGACGCATGCGACGGTGCTCGTCGTAGTCGGCCATGGCGAAGTGCGCGGTGGAGCGGTTGTCCCACACCGCCACGTCGCCGGGCTGCCAGGCCCAGCGCACGGTGCGCTCGGCAGCGGTCGAGTGGGCGAAGAGCAGCGTGAGGAGGGCCTCGCTCTCGCGCTCGGTGAAGCCGTCGAGGGCGATGGTGAAGGCCTCGTTCACGAACAGCGAGCGACGGCCGGTCTCGGGGTGGACCCGGACGACGGGGTGCTGGACCGCGTCGAGGGCGGCCAGCGCGTCACGGCCCGGCGCGGCGCCCTCCCTCTCCAGGAACCCGAACGCGCCCGCCGCGGTGTGGCGGGCGGTGGTGGTGTCGAGGATGGCCTGCAGCCGCGGGGAGAGAGTGGCGTAGGCGTCCTCGAGGTCGGCCCAGAGCGTGTCGCCCCCGCGGGAGGGGAGGATCTCCGCGCACAGGACCGATGCGGCGGGCGGCGTGGCCGAGAAGGTGACGTCGGTGTGCCAGCGGTCGTTGTAGCTGGTCGTCGCGGTGCGTCGCCCGAGGCCCAGGGCATAGGCGCTGCTGTCGAGCACCAGCACCTCGGGGTGGTCGTCGTCGAGGCCACCGGCGAGGGGGTGGGCCGGGGTGAGCTCGCCCAGGGTGCGGGCGAAGGCCACCTGCTCGGTGGGGCTGAGGTGCTGGCCGCGGAAGAACAGCACCTTGCGGTCGAGCAGGGCGCCGCGGAGGGCGGCGGCCGTGCGCGGATCGAGGTCGTCGGACAGGTCGACGCCGTGCACGACGGCGCCGAGGGTGGTGCCGAGCGCCTCGAGCGCGAGCACGTCGGCGCCCGCAGGGACGGCGCTCAGGGTGGCGGCGCTGCGGGCGCCGATCGTGGCGGTGGGGCTGGGCACGGCGGGACCTCCAGAACGAGAGCTCGTTCATCATAGGAGAAATCCCGACTCAATGACTCGGCTATTGCCGACGAGCCGCTCCCTCCCCGGATTAATACTTGACCTCTTGGGTCGGGAATTGGGTACCCTGCCCTCGGCCCCGACCACCGACCCGTCCGCACCAGCCCCAGGAGGCCATCCGATGGCCGCACCCCACGTCGACTCCCGCACCCCCGAGCAGCTCGTCGAGCGCCTCGACCGGGCCACCATGGTCGACATCGCGTGTGGCATCGCCGAGGCACGCGACCTCTGGGCCGCCCACGTGCGCCACGACGTCGTCGAGCGACGGCCCGTGCGCCTCATCGGCACCGAGGCCTACGAGGTCTGGGTGATCGGCTGGACCACCGGGCAAGGCGTCAGCCTCCACGACCACGGCGGCTCGGCCGGCGTCGTCGTGGTCACCGAGGGCCACCTCACCGAGCGGGGCCGCCACGGGGCGCCCCGGCGCCTCGGGCCCGGCGAGGTCGCCGAGCTGGGCCCCGACGACGTCCACGAGGTGTTCAACGGGTCCGACCGCCCGGCCACGAGCGTCCACGTCTACTCACCGCCGCTCGCGGCGATGAGCTACCACCTCACCGACGACAGCGGCGCGGTGCTGCTCGAGTCGCTCGACCCGCACCCGCCGGCCGTGGCCGGCGAGGTCGCGGCCCGGGCGCTGCACCCGGCCCAGCGCCGCGACTGACCCTTGCGCTCAGGTGGCCGGGACGAGGCTGGTGAGCTCGACCGTGCCCGACTCCTTGTAGTCGACCACGCTGCTCGTGACGTTGGCGTCGATCTCGAGGCGGACCGGGAGCCCGGTGCGCGAGTCGAGCCACCACTCGTCGACCTCGGTGCCGCCCTGGTTGCCCGAGAAGGTGTCGGTGCTGCGCACGTGCACGACCGGCACGTCCTCGTCGCCGACGGTCATGACGCCGACGTCGAGCACCTCGACCACGCACGTGTCGCCGGTGACGCCCTGCATCGCGTCGGAGGTGCCGGTGCACGAACCCGTGCGCTGGTCCCCCACCGCGGCGTTGGGCCAGAGGTACGGGATCGGCGTCGCGCAGGTGTAGCGGGTGACGCTCGGGCTGGTGAGGCCGGGCACGTTGCGCCGGGTGCTGCCGTCGCTCGCGGTGAGCGAGAACGTGGCGCCCTCGGTCGGGCAGAACGTCCAGGTGCGGAAGTGGTTCGTGTTCAGGTCGACCCGGTACACGAAGCACCCGCCATCGGCGTGGGTGACGGTGACGGGGGCGTTCGGCCCGAACGACTCGGTGAGGCCGGGCAGGCCGATGTCCTCGCTGCCCGAGGCGAGCGCGGTGTAGACGCCCACCGGGGGACGGCCGTCGGCGGTGCCGCCGGTGGCGCCCGAGGCCCGCAGGTTCTTCAGGGCGTCCGCCGTGCTGCGCTCACCGGCGCCCTGGCGGAGGACGAAGAACCACAGGGCCGCCGCGGCGACGACGAGCACGATCACCAGGGCCAGCCCGATGAGCACCCGCCAGAGGACCCGCCGCTTCTTCGGAGCGGGCGCGGGCGCCGGCTCGGGGGCCGGGGGGGCCGGGGCGTCGTCCAGCGTCACGGGAGCCATCTCACATCATCGGGATCGGCCCGGTCACCCTTGAGCCGGCGCAGCGGCCGGGGCGATGGTGGGGCTCGGGGCGGCCGTGGTCGAGGTCGAGGTGGAGGTCGTGGGAGGTGCCGTGGTGGGCGGGACGGTCGCGGGGGTCGTGGGGGCCACCGCGACCGAGGCCGGGGTGGTCGGGGGCACGACGACGTCGACGCAGGCGAGCTGGCGGTTGGAGCCGGTCCCGGTCACGTTGATGGCGTAGATGCAGACCCGGTGGGGCCCGGGCGTGGCGGTCACCGTGGTCGAGAACCCGTGCTGGGCGGCGGCGAAGAGGGGGAAGGCCGCGTTCACGTCGGGCCGGCTCTTGTCGGCCGTGATGGCCACGCCGGTCGAGTCGACGTAGACGTGCACCGGGATCGAGGCCACCTGGTCGGGGTCGATCGCCCAGCCGGAGACGGAGACGCCGTTGGCCACCGGGATGACGGAGTCGACGGAGCCGAAGGGCATGCCCCGGGGCTCGGCCAGCGGCGCGTTGCCGATGCCGAAGTACTGGCCGTTGAACATCTTGCCGCCGTCACCGATCCACTCCCAGTGCCACGGCTCGGGGATCGAGCCGTCCGGCTCCATCACCGCCGGGTGGATCCAGCCGTAGAAGCCGGCCCAGGCCTTGAGCCAGGCGTAGCCCGCGGCGTCGAAGGTGAGCTCACCGCTCTGGTCGGCGAAGTCGACCGCCTTGCCCCAGCCGTGGTTCGACGTGCCGGGCACGGCCGCCATGTCGCACTGGCCTCGCGAGCACCAGTCGTTGCGCACGGTCACCTGGGTCGCGTAGTCGCGGTAGCAGCCGATCCCCCGGAGCTTCACGCCGTCACGGGCCGCCGCCGCGACCATCGCGTTGTAGGAGGTGATCGCCTCGTCGTAGACGACGCAGCCGGTGCTGCTCGACGCGAGGTACGAGAGCGGCAGCTTGCCGTTGGTGACGCCGGGGACCGAGACCGCCCGGTTCGCGGGGTCGAGCTGCTTGCAGGCGGCGCCCACCAGGGCGAGGACCAGGGCCATCGCCACGACGGCGACGACCCGGCGGCGGGACCGACGGGTGGTGCGCTCTCGGCGATCGGTGCGGAAGAGGGTCCGGGCGAGGTGCATGGTGATGCCTTCGTGCGGTCGACGACGTGCCGGCGAGCGGGTGGGTGGTGGACACCGGCACCTGTGTTGTCGGCACGTCGCCGCGGCGACCGAAGCGTTTCCTCCGCGACAGTCGGGGCGATGTCGAGCCGATACCACCCCTATGCCCCCCGGGGTCTAAGTTCGAACGTCGGCGCACGGGCGGGCGCCGCGAGACAGCAGGCAGGCGACGCATGACCACCACCATCGATCCGCAGGGCCCTGCGGGCCCCGACGACCCCTTCCAGGAGCTGCCTCCTCCGCCGTCCGGCGACGACGGGGACCGGTCCGGACGGTCGGGTCGCTCGCGTTGGGCCCACCGCAAGCGCCGCCGCTGGACGAAGGTCGTCGCCCTGGTGGCGGTGCTGGTGCTGCTGGTGCCGGCGATCTCCCTGGGCCGCGCCCTGACCGCCTCCAACAACCTGAGCATGGCCGAGCGGGCGGCCGAATGGGCCCGCGACAACCACCTGGGCCCCGTCGTCGACAAGGTCGAGAACTGGTGGTACTCCAACCACGCGCCCGCCTCCGGGGGTGAGCCCGACCGGGCCATCGACACCGCCGACACCACGCCCGGGAGCACCCAGCCGCCGGCGACCAAGGGCCCGCCCCACCTCGCCGCGCCCGAGGCGGTGCCGGTCCCCTTCGGCGTGAGCCCGGTCCCGGCCGAGGGCCAGTGGCAGCCGCGTGGTCCCCTGGTGGGCGGCGTGCCCGGCATCTACACCACCCAGGTCCGGCCCGACTCGATCCACACCAGCCTCCTGTCGGGCCTGGCGTGGATGGATCCGCAGCTCCTCCGCTTCGAGTACCACCCCGGCACCACCGAGCCGGGCGGCTCGTGGGGCGGCGTCCCCAGCCAGGTCCCGGTCGACGAGCGCCTCGACCTCGTGGCCGCGTTCAACAGCGCGTTCCGGCTGCAGGACGCCGAGGGCGGCGTGTACCTCAACGGCCAGACCAAGGGTGAGCTGCGCGACGGCGCCGCCTCGTTCGTCGTGTACGACGACGGCACCGCCACCGTCGGGGCCTGGGGCCGCGACGTCACGCTGACCCCGCACGTCGTGGCCGTCCGCCAGAACCTGCGCCTGATCATCGACAACGGCGGCGGTGCGCCCAACGTCGCCGGCCGACCGGCCGCCGACGCGGCGTCCGGTGTCGCGGCCGAGGGGCTCGACGACAACAAGAACGGCGCGTGGGGCGACACGCTCGGCAACAAGGTGCTCGTGTGGCGCTCGGCGGTGTGCGTCACCGCGAGCGGCGCCGTCGTCTACGGCTACGGCGACGGCCTGGGGGCGCTCTCGCTCGCCCAGCTCATGCTCCGTGCCGGCTGCGTCCGGGCCATGGAGCTCGACATCAACAAGTCGTGGACGACCTTCAACCTGTACGGCGCCGGCACCCCCGGTGACCCGAGCTCGGTGTCCGGCGGCAAGCTGCTGCCCGAGCAGGTGAAGGGCGGCGACCGCTACCTCTCGAACGACGCCCGCGACTTCTTCGCCGTGCTCGAGCGCAAGAGCTGAGCCGGGGGCCGGGCGGCCCGGTCCCGGCTCAGCCGTCACGCGGTCCAGTCGATCCAGACCGTCGTGGGGTCGGCCGCGTCGGCCTTGCCTCGCAAGGTGGCCCCGGGGACGACCCGGCCCAGGCCGGAGGCGGGCACGAGCTGGCGGGTGGTGGTCGGGAAGGGCACACCGCCGTCGGGCTGGACGAGCAGGTCGAGCTCGAGGACGGCCTGCATGTTCACCACCGTGCCGGTGTCGCGGGCACCGAGCACCTGCATGGCGACCCGGGGAGCGGCGGCGAGGCGGGTCGCCGCGGCCTGATCAGCCAGGAACTGGTTGGCCTGGGACATGGCGGCGCTGGCGGCCGCCATCTCCGCGCCCACGTCACGGTTGCGGTTGATCTCGTTCGCCTGACGGCTGAGGGTGCGGACGTCCTTGAAGAACCCCATCTCAGTAGGCCTGCGCGCTCTGGTAGATCACGCCGAACTGGACCGACAGGGCGGTGTTGCCCTTGAAGCGCTCGTTCCAGCCGTCGTACGCGCCCTGCCAGTCGGCGACGGAGTGGCCGAGGCGCTGGACGAGGGCCTCGGTGCCGGCCTGGTCGAGGCGCTGCTCGCCGATGGTCTTGGCGATGCGGGCATAGTCCTCGAGGGTGACGCCGTTGATCGGGTCCATCACCGGGCCCTCGACGCTGCCCGGGGCGTAGGAGCCGCCCGGCACGCCGGCGCCGAGGTAGCCGGCACCCTGGGTGCCCTGCATGGCGGCGGCACTGGCCTGCATCTGCTGGGCCTGGTCGATCAGCCCCGGCGCGGCGGCCACCACGGTCTTCATGTCCTTCATCTGCTTGAACAGCCCCATCGTTCTCTCCCTGTCCGGCCCACCCCCTCGGTGGGCACGTCGCTCAAGGTACGGACGGGCCTCGATCCCTTCCTGAGCAACGGCTGCTCATCGTGGGGCCCACCGGGTGAGCAATCGCCCGGGCACTGCTCAGGGCGCGCCCGCAGCCCCCGCCCGCCGGGCACAGGCCCTTGGGTAACCTCCCGCCATGGCTGCGGTGGGTGGGAGCCCCGGACCGGCGGGAGCCGTGCTCGACCGATGGCCGTTCGTGGGCCGCAGGCTCGAGCTCGACAGCGCGCTCGCCACCGTGCGCGACCCGGCCCACAGCGGTGTCCTCGTGGCCGGCGCGCCCGGCCTGGGCAAGACCCGCTTCGCCCAGGAGTTGCTCGCCGAAGCCGCCGCCGACGGGCGCCCCACCGCGTCGGCCCTCGCCAGCGCCACCGTGGCCACCGTGCCGTTGGGCGCCCTCGCCCACCTCCTGCCCACGTCCGTCGTGCTGGCGGAGGGCGACGGTGGGTCGTTGCACGCCGTGCGCCTCCTCGCTCTCGCCCGCGAGGCCCTCGCCGACGCCGACGGGCGCCTCGTGCTCCACGTCGACGACGCCCACCTGCTCGACGCCGTGTCGCTCACGCTCCTCAGCCAGGTCGTGCAGGACGGCTCGGTGTCGGTGGTCATGACCGTCCGCTCCGGCGAGCCGCTGCCCGATGCGCTCGACGCCCTGTGCCGCAGCGACCGGCTCCTCCGCCTCGACCTGGCGCCACTCGACCCCGGGTCGGTCGACACGCTGCTGCACCTGGCCCTCGGTGCGCCCCTCGACGGCCGCGCCGCCCGGGCGGTCACCGAGGTGGCTGCGGGCAACCCCCTGTTCCTGCGCGAGCTCGTGCGTGCCGGCATCGACTCAGGGGCACTGACCCTGGTCGACGGCGTGTGGCGCCTCGACGGGGTCCTGCCCCCGGTGCGCCGGGTGGCCGAGCTCTACGACGGGCGCCTGGCCGCGCTCGACGACGAGAGCCGCCGGCTCCTCGAGCTGCTCGCCGTGGTGGGGCCGGTGCCGCTCGACCTGCTCGCCCAGATCGCGCCGTTCGACCTGCTCGAGCGGCTGGAGGCGGAGGGTGTGATCGAGCTCGAGCCCACCGCCCGCCCCGACGAGCCCGAGCTGGTCCGGCTCTCCCACCCGCTCTTCGCCGAGTCGTTGCGGGCCGGGGTGCCGAGCCTGCGCTGGCGCTCGATCCTCGCCCAGCACGCGGACCGCGTCGAGGGCTGGCCCGGGCGCCGGCCCGACGATGCCCTGCGGATCGCCAGCTGGCGCCTCGACGCGGGCCAGCCGGTCGACCCGGCCGTGCTCGCCTCGGCCGCCCACCTCGCCCGGGTCTCGCTCGACTCGGCCCTCGCCCTCCGCCTCGCCGAGGCCTGGCACCGGTCGGAGCCGACCATGACGACCGCCGCGCTCTGCGGCGAGGCGCTGTTCGAGCTCGGCCGCTGGGACGAAGCGGAGGCCGTCATGCACGACGGCACCTCGCTCCCCGGTGACGATCCGGCCCGCCTCAAGCTCGGGCACGTCCGCACCACCAACCTCCTCCTCGGCCTGCTCCGCCCCGACGACGCCCGCGAGAGCGCCCGCACCGAGCTCGAGGCGCTCGGCGCGGACTGGACCGGCGACCCCCTCACCCCGGCCGAGCTGCGCAGCCGGGTGGCGATCGTCGAGCTGTTCGCCGGCCGTCCCGACGACGCGCTGGCGGTGCTCGGTGAGCTGCCGCCGCCCGGTCCCGACGAGCACGACGCCCGCTGCTACGTGCTGTGGGCGATCGCCGGCGTGCAGGCACTGGCGCTGGCCGGGCGGCCGGTGGCCGCGGTCGAGGTGGCCCGCACCGCGATGGCGCTGCACGAGCGCATCGGTGGCGGGATCGGGTTCACCTACCACTACGCGCACCGCATCGCCCTGCTCCTGGCGCTGCAGGAGGCCGGGGAGCTCACCGAGGCCGCCGCCTCGGCGCACGAGGGCTTCGCCGCCGCCGTCCAGGTCGGCTCGTCGCTCGGGCAGACCTGGTACGCCCTCGAGCTCGGTCGCAACGCCCTGGTCCGAGGCACCGCGGCCTCGGCGCAGCGGTGGTTCCGGGAGGCGCTGTCGGCCTCCGCCTCCCCCGGGTGGCCGGGGCAGCGCGCGCTGGCCCTGTCGGGCCTGGCCGCCGGCAACGCCCTCGTGGGCGACCTCGACGGGGCTCGGGCCACCGTCGAACGGCTCACGGCCCTGCCGGGACGCTTCGGGTTCCTCGAGCCGGAGCGGGCGGTCGGCGAGGCCACCCTGCTGGCCGCCGAGGGACGCCTGGCCGACGCCCGTGCGGTGCTCCTCGCCGCTGCTGCCCGGGCCGCCGACGGCGGCCAGCGGACCGTCGAGGCCCGCCTGTGCCACGAGGTCGCCCGGCTCGGGGGCGAGCGCGACGTCGTCGAGCGGATGGCCCGCCTGGCCCGCGACGGCGACAGCCCCCTCGTCGAGGCTCGTCACGACCACGTGGCGGCAGCCGTGGCCCGCGACGCCGACGCCCTCGTGGCTGCGGCGGAACGGCTCGAGGCGTTGGGCTGCCTGCTCGTGGCGGGCGAGGCCTACGCGTCCGCGGCCGACCTCGTGCGGGCGGCGGGCGACCAGCGCGCCGCCAACGGCCTGTCGGTGCGGGCCACGGCATGCCTCGACCAGTGCGAGGGCGCCCGCTCACCCGTGCGGATCACCACCGACGCCGTGGTGCCGCTCACCGCTCGCGAGCGCGAGATCGCCCTCCTCGCCGCCTCCGGGGTGCAGAGCAAGGAGATCGCCGAGCGGCTCTACCTGTCGGTCCGCACGGTCAACAACCACCTGCAGAACGTGTACACCAAGCTCGGGGTGTCCTCCCGGGCCGAGCTGGCGGGGGTCCTCGACCGTGGCCCCACCGACGATGGGTAGCCGTTGCTCAGGCGCCCCCGTGGCGCCGGACGCACCATGGCACCAGGATCACCCTCCCGACCTCCGGAGCACCTCATGACCCCAGAGCAGATCGAGCTCGTGCAGTCCTCGATGCAGGAGCTGGGTGCCGGCGACGACGTCGTGCGCCGGTTCTACGACCGCGTGTTCGAGCTGGCGCCCGAGACCCGCTCGCTGTTCCCCGACGACATGGAGGAGCTGCGCACCGGGTTCCTCGCCACGCTGACCGAGCTGGTGGCGAGCCTCCACGAGCTGCCCGACCTCGCCCTCCAGAGCCGGGCGCTCGGGGCCCGCCACCGCGGCTACGGCGTCCAAGCGTCGCACTACGCGGTGGTGCGCGCCGCGCTGCTCGACACGCTCGCGTCGACGCTCGGCGACGGCTTCACCCCTGCGCACGCCGCGGCGTGGGGTCAGGCCTACGACCTGCTCGCCGAGGTGATGCAGCAGGGCGCGGCCGCCTCTGCCGGGGGGCCTTCGATCGCCAGCCGTCGGCCCCGCTGAGCGAGCTCGGGCCCGGCCGCGCCGGGGACGGCGGTCAGCCGGCGCTGGCGGTCGAGCCGGTGGTGCCCAGACCGGCGGTGCTGCCGGTGGTCGGTGCCACGCCGGCCTCCTGGAGGGCGGCGCCGAAGGACGGCGGCACCTCGACGACCCACCCCGCGGCGGCCAGTTGGTCACGGGTGATCTCGACGGTGCTGCTCGCGTCGGCGTAGCTGAACCGCAGCACCCAGTCGGCGCCCTGGTCGGGCAGGCGCAGGAACGTGAGCTCTCCGTCGCGCGACACGGCGCCGGCGTCGGTCCAGTCGCGGTCGCCCGCGCCCTTGACGCTGACCTCGGCCCGCCACGCCGACGGGTTGCTCACCGTGAGGCTCACCATGTCGGGCGTGCGGAGCGTGGTCGAGACCAGCGCGAGCACGGCGACCATGACCACGGTGATGAGCACGGCCGGCACGAGATCGGGGCGGCGGGCACCGAGGACCGGGCGGCTGGCGGTGAGCGTGTCGTTCACAGGAGGCCTCCGGCTGGGGGACGAGGAGGCGGCCCACCATATGTGCATCGCGCTCCTTGGCCACCCGCGGGCCACCGATCGCGCTGATCCGGGCGCCGCGACGGCGGCCCGACCCGAGGCCAGGCGCGGGTCGGAGGGCGCGGCAGGGCCGGGGATCAGGGAACGGTGTAGCCCCCGTCGACCGGCAGCGCGGTGCCGACCACGAACGACGCCGCGTCGGACGCCAGCCACAGGGCGGCCCGGGCGATCTCCTCGGGCTCGGCGATGCGCCCGATCGGGTGGAGGGCGGCCACCTCCGCCTCCGCCTCGGCGCTGCCGTCCATCCACTCGTCGACCATGCGGGAGCGGGCCGTGCCGGGGCAGATGGCGTTCACCCGCACGCCCCGACCGATGTACTCGAGGGCGGCCGACTTGGTGAGCCCGATCACGCCGTGCTTGGCCGCCACGTAGTTGGCCTGGCCCGGGAACCCGATCAGCCCGGCGCCCGACGAGGTGTTGACCACCACGCCGCCGCCCTGCTCGATCATGTGGGGGATCTCGTGCTTCATGCACAGGAACACGCCGGTGAGCATCACGTCGATGCCCCGCTGCCACACGGCGTCGTCCATGTCGATGATGTCGGCGCCGGCGCCCATGATCCCGGCGTTGTTGTGGGCGATGTCGAGGCGCCCGAAGCGCTCGAGGGCGGCGTCGACCATGGCCTTCACCGAGGCGCCGTCGGCGACGTCGACGGTGACGGCGAGCGCCTCACCACCCGCCGCGGCGATGAGCGCGGCGGTCTCGTCGGCCCCGGACCGGTCGATGTCGGCGACCACGACCTTCGCCCCCGCCTCCGCGAAGAGGCGGGCCGAGGCCCGGCCGATGCCCGATGCCGCGCCCGTGACGAGCGCGACCTTGCCGTCGAATTCCCCCATGGGCCCATTCCACCACGGTCCGGGCGCGGGGTGCCCGGCCGGGGTGGGATCGACGGAGGGGTCAGCCGGTGAAGCTCGGGCCGACCTGGTCGGTCTCGCCGGAGACCGCGCCGTCGGTGGTGGTCGTGGGCACCGGGCAGGTGTCGAGCTCGAAGGTGCCCTCGAAGGGCTGCACGAACGGCACGAGCTCGGGGTCGGCCGGGGCCTGGGGCACCGCGGCCGCCAGCAGCGGGCCGGTGGGGCCGGTGGGACCGGTGTCGCCGGCGGGGCCGGTCGGACCGATCGGGCCGACCACGCCGGTCGGGCCGGTGGGCCCGGTGCTGCCGGGGAAGCCGTCGGCGCCGGTCGGGCCGGAGGCACCGGTCGGGCCGGAGGAGCCGGTGGCCCCGATCGGGCCGAACGGGCCGCTGTCGCCGTTGGCACC